>DASTWL010000050.1 GCA_035765895.1 Verrucomicrobiia bacterium
GTTCACGATGCCGCTGAATGTGCCGCTGCCACCCAGGATCGCACCGCCGAGCTCCAGGTTTTCGGAGACAATGCCGCCATTGAAGGCCACTGTGCCGTTGTAAACCAAGTTGGTGCCGGCGCCAGTGAAAGTGGAGCCGTCGTTAAATTGGTTGCCCGCATTCGCGCCGTAAGCCACGCAGCCGGACCGAACGTCGAGGGCACCGCAATTGACCAGCGGCACCGTAATGGTCGTGATTCCGCCACCCGCACTCTTGCGCAGCGTGCCGTAGTTGGTGATCGCCCCGCCGTTGTAAAGCGACAGTGACTGGTTGTTCTGGATGTCGAACACCGCGCCGGACTGGTTGATAATCCGGCCAAGGCTCCAAAACTCAATGTCGTTCGTGCCGGACCAGGTGATCAGGCCGTGGTTGAGGAGGGTGCCCGTGCCACCCAGGTTTTTCTTCGCTGCCCCCTTGATGTTGAGCACGCCGTTGGTGGCGATGGCCAGCGGACCGCCACTCAAGTCACCGCTGGTCCAGTTCACGATGCCGCTGAATGTGCCGGTGCCACCGAGGGTCGCACCGCCCAGTTCCAGGTTTTCCGACGCGAGGCCGCCGTTGAAGGTCACCGTGCCGTAATATACCAGATTGGTGCCGGCACCAGTGAAGGTGGAGCCGTCGTTAAATTGGTTGCCCGCATTCGCGCCGTAAGCCACGCAGCCGGACCGAACGTCGAGGGCACCGCAATTGACCAGCGGCACCGTGATGATCGTGGTTCCACCGCCCCCGCTCTTGCGCAGCGTGCCGTAGTTGGTGATCGCCCCGCCGTTGTAAAGCGACAGTGACTGGTTGTTCTGGATGTCGAAGACGGCGCCCGACTGGTTGATGATGCGGGCCGAGTTGGCCGTTTCGATGTCGTTCGTTCCAGACCACGTGATCAGGCCCTGGTTGACGAGCGTCCCCGTGCTGTTGATGTGTTTGCCCGCCGGGCCTTTGATGTGGAGCACGCCGTTGGTGGCGATGGTCAGCGGACCGCCGCTCAAGTCACCGCTGGTCCAGCTGACAAAGCCGCTGAACGTGCCGCTGCCACCCAGGATCGCACCGCCGAGCTCCAGGTTTTCGGATGCGATCCCGCCGTTGAAGGCCACTGTGCCGTAGTAAACGAGATTGGTGCCCGCGCCGGTGAAGGCGGAGCCGTCGTTGAACTGATTGCCCGCCCCCACACCATAGGCAACGCAGCCGGATTGCACGTCGAGAGTGCCGTAGTTGACCAATGGCACGGTAACGGTTGTGGTTCCGTTTGCCGCACTCTTGCGGACGATGCCGTAGTTGGTGATGGCGCCGCCGTTGCTGCGTTCGAGCAACTGGTCGTTTCGGATGTCAAACCTCGCACCGGGCTGATTGATGATCCGGGCGGAATTGCCGGTTTGAATGTCGTTGGCCCCCGACCAGGTGATCACGCCGGCATTGAGGAGCACGCCGGAACCGCTGAAATACCGGATTCCCGAACCGATGATGTCCAGACTGCCGTTGGCGGCGATGTTCACCGCACTGCTGATTTCGCCGCCGGTCCAAATCACCTGTCCCGCCACAGTCAGGACCCCGGTGCCGGCGAGCGTGCCACCGGCCAGGCCAAGCACACCGGTGGCGGTGACCGCGCTGGCCCCGTTAAGCGTGAGGTTGGAACCGGCGTTCGTCAGCGTCTGCGCGCCATCACCGCCCAGCGTGAGGCCGGCCACGGTGACGGAAACATTCTGGGTCACCGTGTAAACTCCCGCATTAGTGATGAACACCGTGTCAGCCGCGCCCGGCACGGTATTTGGACTCCAGTTGCTGCTGACGTTCCAAAGCCCGCCGTTGATATTGGTCCAGGTGATGACCGACGCCCGGGCCGTGAGTTCCGCCAGCGCAAGTGAAAGTGTCACCCCAACCCACAGGAGCAGCCGGAGACGGGAGGCCGACCGGCACGGCACCGCAAGCGTCAGGAAATCGACGGACACCGGTTGTCCGCAGGGAAAAACCGCCGACGGCACAGAGTTCATACCCCAGCCTTTCTCCGAAAGTGATGATGCGAAACTTGGGAACTCCTCCAGGTTTCGTTACGCCCGCGGGCGCCTTGCATCAAGGAAACCGAAGTGGATTTCAGCGGAGCTTCTTCGACCAATTATGATAACCACTCTGGGGTCCTGAGAACCGGCGCTGGCAAGAAGGCGGTCCAGACGAGTGCAACGCGCCGCTCAGGATGCGGCGCCAGTTGGGCGTCGTCGTGCGATGCCTGACCCAAAACCCCAAATCTGGAAGTTCGCCTGGCGCTTCCGGATCAGCTCAGTTCCATGCCTGGCCAACGACCTCGGTCGTTACAACCCCAGATTCTCGTAGGCGCCCATGTCCACCTTTTTGCTGCCGTCGCCATTGCCGTCCAGCACGCGCCAGTTGCCGTCGAGATCCCTTGCTGGAAGCGGTTGGAAACCGGGCACCGTGGGGAAATAGTCCACGTAATTGTTGCCCGCATCAATGCAGGGCGAACCGGACTGGAGACGCAGGTTGCCGCCGAAGCTGTCGATGAATTTGGGATCGGCGTTGATGTTTCCGGCCCCGAGATACGCGCTGGCATCGGGGAGGCAGGTGGTCCGCACCGTCCTGGTCACGCCGCTGCCCGTCACTCCTTTGGTGTTGCCCCACAGGATGCTGTTTTCAATCCAGACAGCGCCGTTGGTAACATTGACGGTGCCGCTCGCTGAAGCCGTGACATTGCTGACGAATGTCGAGTTGAGGACGTAGAGCCGCTTGCTGGCGTCGTTGCCCTGGGCGGAAATGACGCCGTAACCCGCGGCGGTCAAGTTGCCCCAGAAGACGCTTTGCAGCACCTCGGTCTTGAGCCCGCCGGCTTGATAGAGGAAGTCTGCCAAGTAAAGGGCGGAACCACCATTGGCCGCCGTGTTCCCCAAAAATTCACAGTTCGAAATCCTCGCCGAGGCGGGGCGCAGGACGTTAATGCCGCCGCCCCGCCCGGACGTGACGTTCCAGGCAAAGGTGCAGTTCTCCACAAGGAACGCGCCCTGCCCCACTGCGAGCCCGCCACCATCCCCGGTCCCCACGTTCTCGTAGAACTGGCAGTTGGTGATGATGAAGCTCTGCAGCGGCTCGGCGTAGATTTGTCCCTGGCAAAGCATCCCGCCCGCACCGCCGGTGCCGGCACCGTTCTGCAGGAAGAGGCAATCCGAGATGACGTAGGGCTCGGTGGTTGCCACCGGCAGCCAAATCCACAACCCGGCACCGTTCACCCCGTAGTTGGCGCGGAAAAAGAGATTCCGAATCTGCGGACGTCCGTAGGAAAACAGGCCGCCGCCGTAGGAGTTCTCGATGGCGTTGCCGCCGGTGATGGTAAAACCGTCAAAGATGGTCCCGGCCCCGACGCCGGTGCTCGCGAAACAGACCGTGTGACTGTTGTCGTTGTAAGTGGTGGGATCATCCCATGGGGTGCTGGTATCGTTCCCCAGCAGGTCGCCCGACAGGATGGTGTCATTGGAAAGCGGGTCCCGGTTGCGCTGGCTCTGCTTGGTTTCCACCCCGCTGAAACCGCCGTAGAGCGCAGTATTGTTGACCAGTTCAAACCGGGCGGCCCGATTGGTCGTATCGGTCGTGGGCTTGTAAATGCCGCCGGCCACCCAGATTTCAGCGACATCATCATCCGCGCCCGGTGTCGTCGCCCCCGACCGGGCAAGGCTCAAGGCATCCTGGAGGTTGGTGAAGGCGGCATCCCAGGTGAGCCCGTTGGTCGGGCTGTTGCCGCCATGCACGGCGTCCGCCTTCACGCGGAGCACCTTGGCGGAGACAAGCGGATGCGGATCCACGTTGTCGGGCAACCCGTCCTCGTCGGTGTCCGGCTTGGTGGGATCGGTGCCTTGTTGAAGTTCCTGCAGGTCGGTCAGGCCGTCGCCATCCTGGTTTGCCTGGGAAGGGTCGGAATACACGTGATACGTTCGCGCCGGCAGCACCACGTCCCAGCCGGTGCGGACTTCGAAGACATCGGCAAGACCGTCACCATCCGAGTCACCGCTGGTGCTGTCGTCGGTCCGATAATGCTGTTCCTCCGCGGCAAAGAGACCATCCCCGTCTTCATCGCGAACAAACACCAGCAGCACCTCGTCACTGGCCTGGAGCACAAGCTTCTCGAAATCCACATGCGCCGGCAGCGCACCCTGCGCGGACAAGACGACCGCCCAAAAACCATTCGTGGGGCTCGCGGCCGCCACGTTGCGCACGGAGAAGAGCACCCGTTCGTTGGTGGGACTGTTGGTCTGCAAGGTGCGGCGCGGAACGGTCTGGAACGGAATCTGGAGCACGCTGCCCAGGACGTTGCTCAGCGTGACGCCGGCATAGGTCCCGTCGGTGTTCCGATCCACGGCGGTGGCGACGCGATACTCCTCACTCGTGCCATTCCCGTAATCGATGAGCACACGGGCCGTGCGCCAGCGCGTCACCTCTTCCAGGTAGTCGAAGTTCAAGCCGGTGGCATTTTCGAGTTCGTAGAACGCGGGTTCGAGATACAGGCTGTTGGGCCGGGCCAGGAATTGTTTGATCCGGGAAACGTTCAGGTCCGTGGCCGAAACCTGGAGGACCGGCGTGCGGTCCCCGGGCGCAAGCGTGATGCCGTTGACTCCGAGGGCGGGAATCAGGGTGGCCAGCGTCTGCAATGCGGGTTCGCCGCCGTTGCCGGCGCCCGGCTGCATGTAGCGCACCGTCATCCCAAGATCCGTGATCGTGTAGGTGACCGGGCCCGTGTTGATCAGCCGGATGCCGCCGCTCATCGAACCGCTCGCGGCGGTCTCCGTCCGTGTCCGCGAGTCGGTGAGGTAGTCGGAATGAGATTGTTCAACGGTGTGGGACGTCTCGGCTTCAAAGCCCACGGTGAATTCACCGCCCACGCTCACCTCGGTGTTGACGCTGCCCCCCTCCGGGAACGGTCCCACGAAATCAAGTTGCGCCCCCACGCTCACCTGCCAGTTCAAACTCGCCTCCGTGGAGTATTGCATCCGCGTCGAATCGCTGATGCTGAGTTCACCGCCATACTGATGCTCGGTCCCCGCCTCCTCGGCGTATGCCACATCCAGCCGGACGTCCACGGCATCCACCAGTTCCACTCCCAGCCGCGGCACTTCGGCAACCAGCGGGCTGCGGCCGGGCTGATCGTATTCCTCATAATCCGTGCGCCCGTCGCCATCGGTGTCCTCCAGCGTGGGCGAGGTGTGCAGCAGCGAAAGCTCGTTGCCGTCAAAGAGCTGGGCCCTGGGCGGCAGGTTATGACTCGGCCCGCGCGCATCCCCGTCGGTGTCAACACTGGTGGGCGAACTGTGCCACCTGAACCACTCCTGCCCGTCGGAAAGCCCGTCCCCGTCAGTATCGGCGTTGCGCGGATCGGTGCCAATCAGCCATTCCCAGAAATCGCTCAAGCCGTCACCATCCGAATCAGCCAGCGCCGGATCGCTGGTTACAAACCTCCGCTCGACCAGGCCCGGGTCGCCGTAGCCCGCCGAGTCCACGACGATGAACCAGCCGTTGGTTTCGGTGAACTCGTCCAGGCCATCCCCATCGCCGTCCAACGCAGCCCCCGTGCTCACCAGGCGGAAGAAGGCCATGGCATTGGTCATGGGAATTTCGCAGGCATTCGTCCCCGCAGATACCGGCACATCCTGCCAGATTGGATGGGCGAGGTCCGTCGCTTGCTGGAGGGTTGCCCCCGCGGCACCATCCCAACGCAGCATCAGCTTGTTGCTCGTGCATTCCGCAGACAGACACAAATCAGCAGCCCTCACCGGTGGTGAAACCGCAAGCCACAACGTCGCAAAAAGGATGATGGCCGGATGAACGCAGGGTCTGGTTTTCATGGGGCTCCTTTCGACGGAGGAGAGAGAACGCACCAGGGATTGGGGTTCTGCCAAAACCAACATCGCTGCGTTCCAGGGCGGAGAAACCGGCCGGCCGGACCGGGAAATTCCTGCCGCGAGCGAAGACCGAACGAAACAACAGGAGTCGGGCATTCCGGGAAGCGACAGCTTGAGCGCATGCTCCAGCCTTTCGTCAGGGTTTCTCCTTGGCCTCTCCTAGCGCCAGTTGCTTCCCTACCGCTACGCCCGCGCCGTTCCCCGCACAAGAGCGCCCGGCACGATTTCAGACGTGCTGCTACCGAAGATTAACCGGAAACGCATCTCCGCGGCCACGGCTGAATCGCGATGATACGATCTCCACGACAACCTTGCGGCGGCGAGGCACCTGGGGTCAGCGGGCGGGCGATTCATTTGGCCAGATGACAGGCCGCCCAGTGGCCGCCGGCCACTTCCCGCAAGGGCGGCACTTCAGTGCGGCAACGCGCCTCGGCCACCGGACAGCGCGGATGAAACGGACAACCGGACGGCGGATGAATCGGCGATGGCACGTCGCCCGGCGGCACGATGCGTTGCCGTTTCGAATCCGGATCCACCTCCGGCACCGCCGAGATCAGCGCCTGGGTGTAGGGATGGCGCGGCGCGCGAATCAGCGTCGCAGCCTCGGCCTGCTCGACGATGCGTCCGAGATACATCACCGCCACCTCATGGCTGATGTGCTCGACCACCGCGAGATCATGCGCAATGAACAGATACGCCAGCCCGCGTTCCTGCTGCAAATCCTGCAACAAATTCACGATCTGCGCCTGCACGGACACGTCCAGTGCACTGACCGGCTCATCACACACAATGAGTTCCGGTTCGACGGCGAGGGCGCGCGCAATGCCGATGCGCTGACGCTGGCCGCCGCTGAATTCGTGCGGATAACGCGCCGCGTGACTGGCATCGAGGCCGACTGCGTGCAGCAATTCCGCCACCCGCGCCCGCCGCGCCGCGCGATTCGGCGTCAGTTGATGAATGTCCAGCGCCTCGCCAATGATGTCGCCCACGCGCATCCGTGGATTCAGCGAGCCATACGGATCCTGGAACATGATCTGCAACTTGCGGCGGCGCGCACGCAGGGCGGCCCCGTTCAGGTGCGCGAG
Organism: Verrucomicrobiia bacterium; assembly: GCA_035765895.1. NCBI lineage: Bacteria > Pseudomonadati > Verrucomicrobiota > Verrucomicrobiia > Verrucomicrobiia bacterium. The sequence continues at coordinate 7,011 of DASTWL010000050.1, forward strand.
GTCTTCGCCGGCGAATAGGATGCGACCCGCCGTGGGCTCCACCAGGCGGACGATGGCCCGGCCCAAGGTCGTCTTGCCGCAGCCGCTCTCCCCCACCAGGCCCAGCGTTTTGCCGGGCGCAAGGCGCAAACTGACATCGTCCACCGCGCGCACAAACTCACGCTGGCGGCTGAACAGCCCGTGCTTCACGGGAAAATGGACCTTCAGGTTTTTGACTTCGAGCAGGCTCACAGAGTGATGGCAGGTTGGGTCGCCGTTGGTTCTTCGCGCCAGAACGGGCACCGCACGTGATGCCCCGATTCGGCCGCGACCAGCGCCGGCACGGCCCGGGAACATTCCGGCCTCGCGATCGGGCAACGCGGTGCGAACCGGCAGCCCGGCGGAAATGCGCCCAGCCGCGGCACGCCCCCGCGAATGGTCGTCAACCGCTGCGCGCCGCCCGCGAGCTTGGGCACGGAATGCATCAGCGCCTTCGTGTAGGGATGCCGCGGGCCTTGCAACAACGCCCGCGCCGGCGCCATTTCCACGATCTGCCCCGCATACATCACGGCCACGCGGTCCGCGATGTCGCCCACCAGGCCAAGGTTGTGCGTGATGAGCAGAATGCTCATGCCGAGCCGCTGTTTGAGGTCGCGGAGCAACTCCATGATTTGCGCCTGAATCGTCACGTCGAGCGCCGTGGTGGGTTCATCCGCGATGAGCAGCTGCGGCTGCGGCGCCAGCGCCATGGCAATCATCACGCGCTGCTGCATGCCGCCGGACAACTGGTGCGGATAATCCAGCGCCCGCCGCTCCGGGGCCGGAATGCCCACCAGCTTGAGCAGCCGCACGACTTCGTCGTCCGTGGCCGCCGCGGGGCGATGCAATTGCAGCGCCTCCTTGATTTGCTTCCCAATGCGGACCACCGGATTGAGCGAAGCCCCCGGTTCCTGAAAAACGCAGCTCACCAAACCACCCCGGATTTCCCGCAGCTTGGCGGCCGCCATGGACAGCACGTCAGCGCCGTTCACGCGAATTTCGCCGCCGACGTATCGCGCGGGCGGCGTTGGAATGAGCCGGACCACGGACATCGCCGTCACGCTCTTGCCGCTGCCGCTTTCGCCCACAAGACACACCGTTTCGCCGGCTTCGATTGCCAGCGAAACGCCATCCAGCGCGCGCAAGCTGGATTTGCCCGCGATGAAGTCGAGTTTAAGGTCTTTGATTTCGAGCAATGGCATTTTGGTCCGTTGGCGGCGTCAGTAGGCGTCCTTGATGCGCGGATCAATCCAGCGGTAGAGCAAATCCACGATCAGGTTCACGGTCACAACGGCGGTGGCGCTGACCAGCACCGTGCCCATGACCATGGGGACATCGAGATTGAACACGCTCTCGACCGCGAGCTTCCCGATGCCGGGCAACGCGAAGACATTTTCGGTAAACAGCACACCCCCGAGGAGCCCCGCCACATCCATGCCCAAAATGGTGATGACGGGGATGAGCGCATTCGGCAGGGCGTGTTTGAACAGCACGGCCGCCTCCGTGGCGCCTTTGGCCCGCGCCGCGCGGATGTAGGGGCTGTCCAGCACTTCGGTCATGTTGGTGTGAATGAGGCGCGAATAATAGCCGATGAACAAAATGGCCAGCGTGGCCGCGGGCAGCAGCAATGAGATGAAGCCGCGCAGACCCGCCACGGGAAACCAGCCCAGCTTGTAGGCCAGCCAGTATTGCAACATGCGCGCCAGCCAGAAGGATGGCAGCGACAAGGACAGCGTCGCGCCCACCAGGGCGCCGCGATCCAACCACGACCCGCGATGTTTCGCCGTGTAAACACCCAGCGGCACAGCCAGCAACATCCACAGCACCACCGCCGTGACTGACAGCGCCGCGGTCACCGGCAGCCGCGTCAGGATGGCGTGCGCCACCGGTTCATCCGTGACAAACGAATGGCCGAGATCGCCGTGCGCCAGTTGCCAGAGGTAGTAACCCAGCCGCTTGATCACCGGCTCGTCGAGGTGATACCGGGCGCGAATCTCCTGCAACACCTGCGGTGAGGCCTTGGGGCCGGCGATGACTTTGGCCACGTCCCCCGGCACGACGTTGATCAACGTGAAGATGAGAATGGCCGTGGCCAGCAAGGTCACGAGGGACCAGAACAGTCGGGTGAGGAGGCGCGTCAACATGCGTCAGGGTTCGGGCCAGACTTTTTCGTAGCGCCACATCCACACCGGATGCACCAGCCTGCCCTTGATGCGCGGGTTCACGAGCACGGGCACCCGTTCGTTCACCAGCGGCACCCAGGGCGCATCAGCCAGGATGCGGCTTTCCGCCTCGCGCAACTGTTCGGTCCGCGCCGCGACGTTCATGTCGCCGGACGCCGCGTCGAGCAGCCGGTTCACTGCGGGATTGTTGTAGAACGCGGCGTTGTTGCAGTCGGTGTCGGTGATGCGTTCGCCGTTGAACAACACGTCCAGAAAGTTGCTGGGATCGGGATAATCCGCGAACCAGCCCCAGACGCCGAAGGCAATCTGATGGCGGGCCGAGGCCTTGATCAGAAACGTGGTGCCGTTGGCCGGTTTCAGTTCCGCGTCGATGCCCACCTGTTGCAGGTCCTGCTGCGCGCCCTCGGCCAGCCGCGCGATTACCGGCAGATCAATCATATACCAAAGCTCGGTCTTGAAGCCGTTCGGAAACCCAGCCTCCCGCAGCAGCGCCCGCGCCTTGGCGGGATCATAGTCGTAGGTCGTCAGCCGCGGATTCGTCCAGCCCAGCGACGTGGGCACAATCCCTTGCGCGACCGAATTGAATCCGCCGGTCAGCTTGACAAGGCGTTCCTTGTTGATGGCATGGTTCACCGCGCGCCGCACCCGCACGTCGTCAAACGGCTTCATCTCCGTGTTCATGAAGATGTAGTCCACGTTCGCGGTATCCACCAGCCTGAGCCAGCTTCGCAGTCGCGGGTCGCGCTTGAAACGGATGGCTTCGGCCGGACTGGCCAGGGTGCGGTCGATTTCGCCCCGCTCGATCATCATCGTGGCCGTGGTGTCGTCCGCGCCCACCATCAGATCGAGCCCGTCCACGTAACCATCCGTGCCCGAGTAATGGGGATTGCGGGCAAAGCGCCAGCGGATGCCGCGCCGCCACTCGGTCAGTTGGTAGGGGCCGGAACCGACCAAATGATATTGGAAGTCGGCGCCGTAACGCTGGACCACGTCGCGCGGCACCACGTCGGCGAAATTCATGGCGAGCACGTAGCGAAAGGTGAATTGCGGCCGGGCAAGTTCCACCACGAACGTCTGCGCGTCGGGTGCGCGCAGCCCGCTCACGTGTGGTGCCTTGCCGGCCACAAACTCCGCCGCGCCCTGGATGCCCATGAAAAAAGTCTGCCCGGGGGAGGCGACCTTGGGATCCAAAATACGCTCGAAGGAAAACACATAGTCGGCCGCCTCCACCAGCCGGCCGTTCGCAAAGCGGACGCCGGGACGCAGGTGGAACGTGTAGGTCCGCGCATCAGGTGAAAGGCTCCAATCCTGCGCCTGGTCGGGAATTAGGTTCACGCCCTCGTCGTAATCCAGCAGCCCACGAAACAGCAGCTTGCACAGTGGCACGGAGGTGTTGTCGTAGGCAATGGCCGGATCGAGCGACCGCAAATCGCTGGGCGTGGACAGGTGCAATACCCCGCCGCGCTTCGGTGTATTGACGTCCCCCTGCTCCGCCGCGGCGCGGCCACCGCCGGCCCCGGCCAGCAGGAGCAGCAGCGGCAACGTCATGAACGTGTTTCGGATCATGGGCGGCGATTCGGATCGAGCACTTCCTGCAACCCCTGGCCGAGCAGGTTGAACGCCAGCACAGTCAGCACGATGGCGACGCCCGGCGCGATCACGATGGCCGGTGCCGAAATGAAGTAAGCCTGACCATCGGCAATCATCGACCCCCAACTGGGCGCCGGCGGCGGGACGCCGATGCCCAAATAACCCAGCCCGGCCTCGAGCAGGATCGTGTTCGCCGTGCTCATGGCCGCGAGCACAATCACCGTAGGCAGGACGTTCGGCAGGATGTGGCGGAAGAGGATGCGCCAGTCGGAGGCACCCAGTGCCCGCGCAGCCTGCACGAACTCGCGTTCCTTGAGGGCCAGCACCTGGCCGCGAATGACGCGCACCATGCCCGGCCAGCACACCAAGCCGATGATGAGGAACACACTCACGAGGCCGCGCTGGAGTTGCACGTCCAGAAACGACCAATGCAGCCACGCCGGGTGCAGGTGGAGAATCTTTCCGTCCATCAATCCCGCGAAGGCAATCGCCAGCAGAATGGCCGGAATGCTGAGGTTGATGTCGGTCAGACGCATCAGCACCAGGTCCAGTTTCCCGCCGTAGTAACCCGCGAACAAGCCAACGAGGACGCCAATGACCGCCGCCGTCAGCATGGCGGCGGTGCCCACCGTCAGCGACACCCGCGTGCCGTAGATCACACGCGACAGCACATCACGCCCAAGATTGTCCGTGCCCAGCCAATAGTTGCGGCTGGCCGGACGCGGCATGCCGTCCGCATCGAGGCCGTTCTGATCCTGCCGAACGGGCTCATGCAGAATGTGCCGGCGCGTCAGCCAGGGCGCGGCGAGGGCCAGCAAGGTGAGGAGCAGGATGAGGCCGGCCCCGGTTTGCACCAGCCGATTTCGCAGGAGGCCGGAGCCGGCCAGCGGGCGATCCGCCGAGATGGGCCCCGCAGTTTCTTCCATTACAACATCAGCCACGCGTTTGAAGGTTGGGCATTTTTATCGGCGCGTTTGCGCCTCGCGAGGTTTTAACGCAGCCGGCGAAGCGCGGCAAGCGCCCGCGTGACCAAAGGAGGCGGATGACGGATCGCTTACTGCGTCAAGACGGCGGGCCAGTCGTAGCTGCCGGGTTTGAAGACAAGCAGCGCCCCGTTGCGCACCGGCGGACGCACGGCGGTAACGCCCCGGCGAAATTCACATTCAATATTCAGCCGTTTCCAGCCCAGCCGCCGCAGCAGTCGCGCGGACGTGGAGCCGCCTTCAACGCACACCCGGTCCGGACGGACGGCGGCCAGCACCTGCCGCACCGTCTCAGTCAGCCACCGGCCCAGCCGCGCCCCTTCCCGCCGCCCCGGCAACGTGGGCTGGCCGATGCCGATGGCCACGCGCGGTTGCTGGCCCAGCGCCTCAATCACCCGGCGCGCCCAGACGGCGCAATGCGCGTGCGCCGGGCCGAGGCCGGCAAACAATTCGTAAGACATCATCAGCACCGGCCAATCCCGCGCGGCACAGCCGGCCAGAAAGTTGAGTGAAGATTCCGCCAGGCTGCCGGAGATGAACAACGTGGTTCCCGCAACGCGCGGAACGGAACGCCGGGCGGAGCGTTGCGGACGGTGCCCACGCTGGCGCAGCAGCGCGGCAAAAAAATCTGCGCCGCCGGCCGCCACGGTGCCGGCATCCACGCGCCGCGCCCAGCGGTGCACGTCGGCCGGGCTGGCAGCTTCGCCCAGGACAACGCCCGCCGGCAGCGGGTCGCTCGTCGGATTGCGCAGCACCACTCGCAGACGACCCGAGGTGCCAAGCAATTCCCGCACCCTGGCCGAGCGCCGTGGATGTGCCGGGTCGGACCGGAAATCCGTTTTGTTGAGGGGAATGCCCTTGATGAAATAGCGCCCGGCCTTGATGACGCTTCCCCGCCTCACAGCGGGTTCACCAGGGCAAGTCCGCCGTCCGCCTGCCAGGCGTCCCAGCCGGTCTGGAGCACTGCCCCAGATGAAAGCCTCGCTCGAACTGTTCGTGACCGGCAACGCCACCAACTTTTCAACCGCGCAACTGATTACGAGTCCAGGCGTGAACACGATCCGGATGACCGTGCTGCCCAAACTGGCCGCTTTCCCGGCGCGCTTTCCGCCCGGTCGTTTTGCGGGCAATTGGACTGGCGCAGGCTTCAACTTCGGCTGGATTCGCTGCCCGTCGGTCCGATCTACCATGGCCAACTGTCCAACCGCCTCGCGGGTGATTCCGTGATGCCGCTGACCACCGTCGAGATGGTCGAAAACGAGGTGGACGCCACGGCGGACAATGGTTCGAACGTCTCGCCCGAATGGCTCGGACAACTCATAAAGCATCAACGCCGTCCGGAAGGGACGGCGTTGGCGCATAAACCAGGCGAGCGGCTTTGGGAATCAACTATTGGCCATGGGTATCCCGGCCAAGGGCCTTGATTTCCTCATCCGTCATCGGCCGGACGTTTTTGAAGCCCTCGTTGCCATTCGTGGCGGGCGGCGTGGCGGCGGGGTTTGTCCACCCGGTTTCCGCCGGCGCCGCGGCATCGGGAGTCGCGCCTGGACTGGCCGTCGCATCTTTCAACTCGCTCGTCTGGGCGGCGTCGGCCTTCGTTTTCGCGGGCGGTGCCGCGTCGTCTGCGCCCGGCTTGATGCCGTCCAGCCGGTCCATTTTATTTTGGAAGTCCTTGTCCTCCTTCTTGAGGCGCTTTTGGAAGCTGTGAATGCCCGGCATGTTTTCCTGCGCGTCGGCCGAGCCCATGGCGGCCATGTGCGGTGTTTCCAACACGGTTGGCCGCATCAACACGACCAACTCCTTGCGATCCTTGGAATTGCTCGTGCTCCGGAACAGGCCGCCAAGAATCGGGATGTCCTTCAACAGCGGCACGCCGGATTTGCTCTTTGTGCCCGAAGAACTCAGGAAGCCGCCCAGCATGATGGTGTCGCGGTTGCTGACGGTGATGTCCGCCGAAAGAGTGCGGCTGGACGTGGTGGGCACCGCGCCCACACCGGTGATTTCCACCGAACCGCTCAACTGTTCGATGGCCTGATCGATCTTCATGACCACAATGCCGTCGGGGTTGATGAACGGCGTGACCTGCACATCGATACCCACGCGCAACTGCTGGTAGGACGAACTCGGCCCGGAGTAGCCGCCACCGTAATAGGTGCTCGTCACGTAGGGAACCGTATCGCCCACGAAGAAGTGACCCGGCGTCGCGTGCGTCGTCATGATGACCGGTTTCTGGATGACTTCCGTTTTGCCGTCGGAAGCGAGAGCTTGTAGCGCCACGTCCCAGTTGGCGCCAAATTTGCCGAAGTAACTCAGACCGTCACTGGCCGGAATGGAGCTGAGCGCATTGGTGCTGCTGGCCACACCGCTGAGGAAATCACGTCCCGTGCCCAGCAGATCCTTCCCGTTGTTGGCCACGCCGCCGCCCGTGAAGGTCGAATTGAATTGCTTCGGATTCTGGGACGCCGACACGCCGAAGTTGAAGCTGTCGTTGGCTGACACGCTCAAGATGATCGATTCGATGAGCACCTGCGCCAGCACCACGTCCAGCTTCGACACGACGTCCTTGATGGTCTGCATGTCCTGGCGAGTGGCGTAAACCAGCAGTGAATTGGTGCGCTCGTCGGCGATGATTTTGGTTTCGCCCAGCACGGTGATGTCACCGCTGGCGTTGGCGCTGCTGGCGCCTGACTTCTGCATGATGCTGCGCAGCCGGTCGGTGAACGTGCCACCGGTATTTCCCTGCGCGCCGATGCCGCCCACGTTGCCCTGCGGATTGTAGCCGGCTCCGGAGTTGATTCCGCCCATGCCGCCGCCCATGCCGCCGCCCACGCCCACGCCGCCGCCAAACCCGGTGGAGCGGCCGCGGGATGATCCGCGGGAACCGCCGCTGGAAGAGCCCACCGTGGTGCCGCCGCTGGCCCCGCTCAGGCTGTTCAACGCGCTCGCGATGTCGCTGGCCAGCGCGTATTTGATCGGGATGACCTCGGAGACAAATTCCGCCGGCACGGACACGTCCACCTGCGCAATCATCTCCAGCATGCGCTTCACGTTTTCCGCGTAATCGCGAATGACCAGGATGCCGTTGGCCTCGATGGGCAGGATGGAATTGGGGATCTTCGCAAACGGTTGCAGGATGGGGAGCATTTCGCTCGGCTTGACGTATTTCAACTGGACCACGTGCGTCACATATTGGCCCAGCTCGGGCAGGGCCTCGGCCTTGCGGGAGTCGAACGGGGCACCTTCCTGATTGGCCTGGGCCACCGGCACGGCTTTTACGAATTTGTCGCCCACGTTGATCATTGCGATGCCATTGATGCCGAGCACTGAATCCATCAGTTGAATCGCCTCGCGGCGCGTCAGTTGGGTCTGATTGCGCAGGGTGATGGTCGGCGCCGGCAGGGTGCTGGGCCGTAAAATCGTGCGGTTCACCAAGTCGCCATACACCGTCAAAAACTCGTCGATCGTGACCGCCTTGAAGTTGATTTCATCCTTGCCGACGATTTTGTTCAGTTCCGCCTCGCTCAAATTCGACAGATGAGACGGCACCGTCACCCGCACATCACCGGCTCCGGCGGCTCCGGCGGGCGCGGGGATGCCGGCGGGACCGCCTGCGGGCAGATTCGGGCGCGGCGGGACGCCGGCCGGAGGTGGCACCTGCGCCCAGAGACTGGTGCAGGTCAACAGGAGAATGGACAGGATGCGTTTCACGGTTTTTTCCTGGTTGCAGTGGAGGGTTGCGGCGGCAGCGCCGGGGGCGCGGCCGGCTTGGGAGCCGTCCGGGGAGCGGGTCGGATGACCGGCGTGGCGGCACGGCCGGCCGGACTCTTTTGATAGTTGGCGACCAGCTTGATGGTGGCCGTAAGCTTGGTGTGCGACGGATCGGGCCGCAACGTCAGGTCGCGCACCCGGATGAGCGAGTTGCCCGTGCCCAAATTGTAGAGGAAATCAATCAGCGCCCCCTCGGTGGAGACGGTCGTGATTTGCTGGCTCTGCTCGATGAAGAACGCGTCGTTGGTGCGGGTGACCGGCTTGGAGTTGGCGGTGATGGAAACCCCCGTCTGCGCGGCCTGCGATTGAATGGCGCGCAGCAGCTCCACGGCTTGATCCTCGCGCGGCACGTCCGCGCCCTGGCCCTGCAGTTTGGCCAGTTCGACGGCGAACTTGTTGGTCTGCGCAATCTCGTCGTTGCGCACCTTGAGTTCCTTCAACGCCTTTTCCCGCCGGAGCCCCATTGTCTCGACGTCGCCAAAGTGCGGCCAGACGTAGAGAAACTGGACGACCACAAACAGCACGATGCCGACGCCCACCACGAGACGCCGCTCGAAGGGGCGCAGATTCAGCTTGTCGAAGGTGTTCGTCATTTGACCTCCGTGCGTTTGAGTTCGAGGCTGAAATTCCAGCTCACCACGCCGCCCACGCCGACGCGATACTGGATGGGATCGCCTTCCTTGAAGAACGGTTTGCCGAGCAACGTCGCCTTGCGCAGGTCGTCGCTGAAGCTGATGAGCGTGGCCTCGTTGCCCACCGGCGCCGAGCCGTTGAGCGTGAGCCGCTGGCCGTCGCTGAAATTGAAGCCATCAAGCGCCACGCCCTCGGGCTGGCGGTCCGCCACCAGCTTCCAGCAATCCAGCGCCGCGAATTTCAAATCCTGCCGGTCCTTGAGCACATCGTAACGGGCGCGAAGCTGGAGGGCGTTCGTGTAGGTGTTGCTGAGTGCGGTCACCTTCTTTTCCACGCTGCTCGTGCGCAGCCACGCCACGCCCAGATAGCTGAAATAAATGCCCACACAAACGAGATACACCAGCACGGCCGCCCCCAGGCCGCGCATCCACAGCCGGTCCACAAACTGTTGGTGATAACGGGCCGCCCGTTCCGGCGGCAGCAGGGTCAGGGTGGGATCGGCCGCCGCGGCGCGCCTGACCGTGCGGGCCGCCAGTTCAGCCGCCGGCGGCGGCGGGACCACCACTGCGGAGCCCACCAGCGCTTCCCGGACGACCGCCTCCCATTTCGGGTTTGTGCCCGGCTTCAGCACCAGGCGCCACTGGGGCGCCGCCGTCAGCCAGCCTTCGATCTCGCCCGCCCAGGCCATTTGCAGGAGTTGCTCGCACAGCGCCGCGGGTTGTTCCCCGGCCGCGGGCAGGACCGCCAGATCCAGGCTGCGCAGCACACCGCCATACCACCACGCGACCAGCGCCGAGTCCACACCGCCCAGGACTTCGGGATAAAGCCACGCCCCGTCGCCCTTGATTTCGGTGGACAGCAGCAAATCCAGCGCGGGCACCTCCAGCCGGTCGGCGAGGTAGCCCTGCCCCTCGAGTTTGCCAAGAAATTCCTCCACGGCGTCCCGCGCCGCGATCACAAAGATGACCGTCTGCTGCGCGTCCTGCCCTTGGGACAGACAATGTATCGTCCAGACCACCTGCCCCACCGGCATCGGCGAAAGCTTTTCCAGCTGCAGTTCCGCCATGGCGACGGTTTCCGAAAAGCTCGCCTTGGGAAATTGCGCGGCCCGGAGGAAGACACGGTCGGCGGGCAGGCTGGCAATGTTGAGTTTGTGCTGCCAGAGGCTGCTCCACGATTTCGCCACCGCATCCGGCAGGGCCTCGCCCGCCCGCAGGGCCACTTCGCGATCGAGCTTGAAATCCTGTCCCTTGGCGTCGAACTGCCACAACCGCCGCGCTTCCGCGCCGACGGCCAGGACATTGCACGTGTTCCAGCGTTTGCCTGCCATCTTAGCCTCGCGAAATGGTTTCCATTTTCCCCTCCATCAGCGAATCGAGATGCTCCTCGATTTGCGTGACGCGCAGCACCTCTTCGATGGTGGTGATGCCGTTGCGGACCTTGTTCCAGCCGTCAATGCGCAGCGTGCGCATGCCGCCTTCAATGGCCCGGGCGGCGATGGTGGACGCCGCGGCGCGCTGCAAAATGAGCGGGCGCAGCAGCTCGTTGACGACGAGCAATTCGTAAATGGCCAGCCGCCCCTGGTAGCCGAGCTGCCGGCAGTCGTCGCAACCGGCGCCGTGCCAGAACTTGGCGGTGGCAATTTCCTCCTCGGGATAGCCGATGCGCCGGAGATACGCGGGGTCGACGTGCTGCTCAGTCTTGCAGCCCTTGCAGATGGTGCGCACGAGACGCTGCGCCATGATGGCCTCGATGGACGAGGCGACCAGGAACGGCTCGATGCCCATGTCGATGAGACGCGTAAACGCGCTGGGCGCGTCGTTCGTGTGAAGCGTTGAGAACACCAGGTGACCGGTCAGCGCCGCGCGGATGGCGATTTCCGCCGTCTCCAAGTCGCGGATTTCGCCGACCATGATGACGTTCGGATCCTGGCGCAAAATGTGGCGCAGCCCGACGGCGAACGTCAGGCCGATCTCCGGCCGCACCGCAATCTGGTTGATGCCCTTGAGCTCGTATTCGACCGGCTCCTCGACCGTGATGATGCGTTTCTGGATCGAATTGATGCTGCTCAACATCGCGTAGAGCGACGTGGATTTGCCGGAGCCCGTCGGACCGGTGATGAGAATGATGCCGTGCGGCTTGACGATGAGTTCCCGGATTGCCGACTCGTCCTTCGGCGCGAAGCCCAGCTTGTCGAGGCTCAGGAAAATTTTGCCACGCGTCAGCAAGCGCAGGGAAACCGATTCGCCATAAACCGTCGGCACCGTGGAGACGCGAATGTCGAGTTCCTCGCCCTTGATGCGGACGTTGATGCGGCCGTCCTGCGGGAGGCGCTTCTCGGCGATGTTCATGCCGGACATGACCTTGATGCGCGAGATCAGCGCCGCCTGGAAGCGCTTCAACTGCGGCGGCATCGGGGTTTGATGCAGGATGCCGTCAATGCGGTAGCGGATGCGGAGTTCGTCCTCCTGCGGCTCGAAGTGAATGTCCGTGGCGCGGTCCTTGAACGCCTCCCAGATGATCTGGTTCACGAACTTGATGACCGACGCCTCCTGGTCGCCCTCGGTGATTTCCTTGTCCGTCGGCAGATCGAGGTCCATCGGCTCGTCCTCCTCGGCCATTTCGTCGAGGGTTTCCGCGCCGACGCCGTAATACTTCTTCAGCGCCTTCTCGATTTCGACCTTGGGGGCGAGGGCAAATTGCACCGGGCACCGCGCGTCAAACCGCACGGCATTCAGCATGGCCGTGTCGAAGGGATTGCTGACCGCCACCTGCAAGGTGCCCTCGACCATGTCGGTGGGGATGATGGTGTATTGGAAGGCGATCTTGGTGGAAATCTTGTTGCGGGCCTCGGGCGGCACGGCGGCCTTGGCCAGTTCCAGGAAGGGCCAGCCCAGACCGCTGGCGAGCGACTGGAGGAAGGCGTCTTCGGCCAGGCCGCGTTCGCGGCAGATGAAGGACAGCAACGAGTCCTGGGAGCCGCTTTCCACGGCCACGCGCCAAGCCTTGTGCCACTCATCGAACTGGGTGTTCGTGGCGAGACCGGCCCGTTCCAAAAAACCTTTCAGCGAGATAAACGCCATGCGTTGCGTGTCATTTAATACCCGGGAGGCTAGGGAAAGTTGCGGAGGCGGTCAAAGTATTTGCCCGCCGCTTCCGTCGTGGCGCAGCAAATGAACGATCTCGACCGTTGCTCTGCCCCAAATCCCGCCAGCCCGCGCGTTGCGTGCCCAATTACCGCACACCCGTTGCACCGGAACAACCGCCGCCACCGGCAAATCACACCGGGCGCAGCCGTTCCAAACCCACCACCGTTCTGCTTTGCAGGAAAGCTGCCATTCTTCGCGACCGGACGGGGGTTTCGCCGCTTCCGCAATGTCCCCGGGCGCCGGCACCGGCGACAAAAAAGGCGTCCCTGCGGACGCCTTGATCGTGAAGTTAATTGATGCCTTAGCTGGCGACGGCTTCGCCAACCTGGAAGCGCAGAAAGCGCCGGATCTTGATTTCGTCGCCGAGCTTCTTGCCCACTTCGGCCACGTAGGTGCTGACGGTTTTTTCCGGATCCTTGACGAATCCCTGATCCACGAGGCAGATGGTCTGGAAGAAACTGTTCAGCTTGCCTTCGACAATCTTCGCGATCGCCTGCGGCGGCTTGTTCTTGAACTGTTCGGCGGCGATTTCGCGCTCCTTCTCCACCAGCTTGGGATCGACCTCCTCGCGGCTGACCGCCACCGGATGCGCAGCGGCGATTTGCAGGGTGATGTCCTTCACGAGTTGTTTGAACTCGTCCTTGGTGGTGGTGTCGTCCTTGGTGCAGCCCACTTCAACCAGCACGCCCACTTTGGCGCCGGTGTGAATGTAGGCAGCCACCTGGCCGGCGCCCGTCACTTCAAGGCGCTGATGCCGGGCAAGCCGGATGTTCTCGCCGATCTTGGCGACCATCTCGGTGCGCCGAGCCTCGAGGTCCGCGTTGGCATTGGCGGCGTAAGCCTTGGCCACTTCCTCGGCGAAGGCCTTGAAATCATCGTTGCGCGCGACGAAATCGGTCTGGCAGTTGATCTCGGCCAGCACACCAAGTTTGCCGCCGGGCGCCACGTAAGCGACGATCAGGCCCTCGCGCGCTTCCTTCAGGGATTTGTTGGCCGCGCCGGCCTGGCCCTTTTTGCGGAGGATTTCCACGGCGGTTTGCAAATCACCGTTCGCTTCCGTCAAGGCCTTCTTGCAGTCCATCATGCCGACGCCGGTCATTTCGCGCAGCTTGGCAACATTTCCAGCAGAAATTTCAGCCATAATTCTTCAGTCCTTTGGTCTGGTGTTTCGTTGATAAAATGGGGGACGGACGCCCGCCCGCGGACGTCCGTTCCCCGGAAGATTCAGCCGGTCAAGCCGCGGCCGGTGCCGTGGGTGCGGGCACGGCTTCAGCGGAAGCGGCCGGGGCGGCTTCCTCCACCGGGGCCTTGCGGCTCTTCTTGGATTCGAATTCCGCGCGGCCCTGCGTCACCGCCTGACCGACGGCCGCGAGGATGATGCGCACCGAGCGGATGGCGTCGTCGTTGCCGGCGACCGGAAAATCCGCCAGGTCGGGGTCGCAGTTCGTGTCCACGAGCGCCACGACGGGAATTTTCAGCTTGCGCGCTTCGGCGACGGCGTTGTGTTCGCGCTTGATGTCCACCACGAACATCGCGCCGGGCATGCGGTCCATCGTGCGGATGCCGTCCAGATACTTCACGAGGCGGGCGGCCTCGCGGCGGATCATGGACTGCTCCTGCTTGACGTAATTGTTGATGCTCCCGTCGGCCTCCATCTTCTCGATTTCCTTGAGCCGGGCGATGGAGCGCTTGAGCGTGCTGTAATTGGTGAGCGTGCCGCCCAGCCAGCGTTCGCACACGAAGAGCTGGCCGCATTCCTTGGCGGTGTCCTTCACCGCCTGCTGCGCCTGCTTCTTGGTGCCGACGAACAGCACCGAGCCGCCTTTGCGGACGGTTTCGCCGAGAAAATTGCAGGCCGCCTGAAGCTGGGTGGCCGTCTTGCTGAGGTCAATGATGTGGATGCCGTTGCGGGCATCGAAAATGAAGGGCTTCATCTTGGGGTTCCAGCGCTTGGTCTGGTGCCCGAAATGAACGCCTGCTTCCAACAGTTCTTTTACGCCGATCGTGGTGCTCACTGAGTTTCCTTTGGTTAAAACCCTGAACTGGCAGGGCATCCCGCGGAACACGGGATTGATTTTAGGTGTTGTTGTGGCCGCCGGATTCCCACGAACCCGGATGTTTAAGGCCGTTCAACGCATCCCTTCCCCGGCCATCCGGCCGTGAAAAGGACGCGCACAATAGCAAAAAAACCCCGCCCGGCAATGGAATTCTTGGACACCCCGGGCCATCGGCGGCCACCCTTCTGGCGTGCCTCACGCGCGCCACCCGGACCGGCGCCCTGAGTGTTGACCCGGCACCGCACAAAAAGGCCGCACCGAGGAAGGCTTCGCCGCAGCGTCACGATTCCTCCCTCTGTGATTGTTTTCCGCTTAAATCGCGCTAAGTTCGCGCCATGTTGAAGTTCAGTTTGCCCCTGGTCGCATGCCTGGCGGCCGGCGCATGCCTGGCGGCCGGCGCGTGCCTGGCCACGGCAGACACCCTGGAGTTGAAGGAGAAGGCGGCCATCACCGGGACCATCCTGGCCGAAAAGCCCGACTCCGTCGCCATTGACATCGGCTACACCGTTCTGGTCATCCCGCGGAAAGACATTCTCAAGGTCATCAAAGCCCGGGCCACAGCGCCCCTGCCCGCGCCCGTTCCCGCCCCGGCTTCTCCGACGCCCGCGGCCGTTGCGCTGCCGGCGCCGCCCACAGATGCGCTCTATCGCAACGGCCCGCTCAACGCCCCGGCGCGGGCGGTGCGGGATCTGGTTTCCCAAATCGGCGAAGCCGTGGTGCAGGTGCGGACGCCCGGCGGTCTGGGCTCCGGCTTCATTCTCAATGAAGATGGCTATCTGATGACCAACTTTCACGTCATCGAAGGCGAGACGCAGATCTGGGTGGAGGTTTATCACGTCAAGGACGGTCAGTTGGAGCGCAAGAGCTACAAACAGGTCCGCATCGTGGCGATGAACAAGTTCGTGGACCTGGCCCTGCTGCGCATTGAAGACAAGGACGCGCCCAAGTTCAAATGGGTCACGCTTGGGTCCACCGAACCGCTGGCCGTGGGTGAACACGTGTTTGCCATCGGCAGTCCGCTCGGGCTCGAGCGCACCGTCACCGAGGGCATCCTCAGCACGAAAACCCGGCAGCTCGGCGGCGAGCTGTATCTGCAAACCACGGCCCAGATCAATCCCGGCAACAGCGGCGGACCGCTCTTCAATCTGGCCGGACAGGTCATCGGCGTCACCAACATGAAGATCGCGTTTGGGGAAGGTCTTGGCTTCGCCATCCCCATCGAAACGGTCAAATACTTCCTCGATCATCGCGACGCGTTTGCCTACTCCCCCGACAACCCGAGCAATCCGTATCGCTACCTCGAACCGCCCAGCCGCACGCAGCACGCCACCGCCCCCGAAGAATAAGCTGGCCTCGATCCCGCATCTGTTGCACGCATGACCATCGCTATGTTCAAACACGCCCTGCTCCGCCCGTTGTTCACCCTGGCCTTTGTAAGTGCCGCCGCACGGCTCGTCGCGGGCGCGCCCCCGGCCGAAAAACTCCTGCCGGACGACACGCTGGTGATGCTCACCACGCCCGACAGCGCCAGATTGCGCGCCACGGCCCGGCTCTCGCCCATGGGCCAGTTGTGGAACGATCCGGTAATGAAGCCGTTCAAGGACAACTTCACGGCCAAATTGCAGGACCAATTGATCGCCCCGCTGGAGCGTGAACTCGGCATCAACCTCGGTGATTACGCCGCGCTCGCGCAGGGTCAGCTGACCGTGGCGTTGACCGCCAACGGCTGGCACGGCGGCCGGGACGGCAAGCCCGGCGCGCTGCTGCTGCTCGATTCCGGCACCAATCAAATGGATCTCGAAAAGGCGCTGGCCGATTTTCGCAAGAAATGGACGGACGCGGGAAAACCGTTGCGCACCGAAAAAGTGCGCGACGTGGAGTTCATGGTGCTGACGCTTTCCTCCAATGACATTCCCGCCACGCTGCGGCGGCTGCTGCCCGGCCCCAGCGACGTCCGCGAACTGGGCGACGCAAAAGACAACGCGCAAAAGACCGCCGACGCGGGCAAATCCCAACTGATTCTCGGCCGGGTCAATTCGCTTTTCATTGCCGGCAACACGTTGCCGCCGATTGAGCGGGTCGTCAGCAGCTTGACGGGCGGTTCCGCTCCGGTGCTGGCCGACGTGCCCCAGTTCCAGGCCTGCCAGCCGGCCTACTTCCGCGACGCCCATGCCTTTGGCTGGGCCAACGCCCGGTTGCTCGTGCAGGCCCTCGGCAAACTGTCCGATCAAAAGGAGAAGGCCGCCGAGGAGGCGCCCGACCCGTTTGCCACCATCAAGCCGGAAAAAATTCTCGGCGCAGTGGGCTTGTCCGGCCTCCGCAACGTGGCGTTCGCCTTTCAAGACACACCGGAAGGCGCGCTGGTGCAGTTCCACGTGGGCGTGCCCGAAGCTGAACGCAAGGGTCTGCTGAAAATCCTCGCTGGCGAGGCCAAGGAAACCGCGCCGCCGCCGTTCGTTCCGGCCGACGCGGTGAAATTCACCCGCTGGCGCATGGACGGCCAGAAGACGTGGACGGCGCTGACCAGCACGTTGAATGAAATCTCCCCCGCGATCATGAGCACGGTCGATTTCATCCTCAACACAGCCGACGAGGCGGGCAAACAGAAGGACGAAAAATTCGACCTGCGCCGCCAGGTCATCGGCAACCTGGGGGACGACATCATCAGCTTTGAAAAGGCGCCGCGCAGCGGTGACGGCGCCGCCCCGGCCCAGCCGCCCCAAATCACGATGATTGCCTCCAAAAGCCCCGAGGAAATGGTGACCGCCCTGAAGGTGGTCTTCGGCGCGCTGACCCCGACCGGCACCGAGCCGAGTGAACGCGAATTCCTGGGACGCAAGATTTACACCGTGACCACCATGGCCGTCCCGCAAGCGGACCCGACCAATCCCAAGCCGCGCGAACTGTTTCTCTCCTCCAGCGGCGGTTACGTGCTGGTCGCATCCGATGCGGCGGTGCTTGAGGAGTATCTGCGAAGCGGCGAATCCCAGCCGAAGCCCCTGCGCGATCTGACCGGGCTCACCGACGCCATGGCCAAGGTCACCGGGCCCGGCACCAGTTTCTTTGGCTTTGAAAATCAGGTGGAATCCCAGCGCCTCGCGTTTAATGCGCTGAAGAAGGTCAACGGCAGGGCGGACACCAACAGTCCGGCCAGCGGGATGACGCCGATTCCCGAGTCGTTTGGCGTCGCGATGCCCCAGGACAGCCTGAAGAACTGGTTCGATTATTCACTGCTTCCGCCCTTCGACGCGATTGCGAAGTATTACAGCTTCACCGTTTACGGGGGCAGCGCCAATGTGGACGGCCTGACGCTGAAGATTTTCGCCCCCACGCCGCCGGCATTGCGAAAATAGGGGGAAGTAACCGGAGTAATTGAGTTACACGGTTACCCAGGGCGCATCGCTCTCAGGTAACCAGTCACCGTGTAACCCGGCTATTCCTGCGGATACACGATCACCCGATCGTGAACGAGAATGACCAGGTCCTTCTTGCCGTCGCCTGTCACATCCGCAACCACCGCTTCGCGTGGCTCGGGCAGATCGGAGCGGGTTGCGCGGAAGGAGCGCTCCTCGAAAACCTGCCAGCGATTGGCCGGACGCAGATGGTTGCTCGCGTCGAACACGACCAGATCGAGGTAGTGTTTCGCGGTTTCCAGAAAGACCAGATCCTTGCGTCCATCGCCGTTCAGGTCGCCGGCCACGATGTCGTGCAGGTAGCCGTCTTCGACGGGGGTTTCATACCCGTCCAGTTCGGCCAGTTCCCACGTCTGCCCATAAAGCGGCAGCCACGCCACGGAATTGACGCCCAGCAAGGCAACCGCATTGGGCTGGCGGCCGCCGAAGGCAACCGTGTCCAGCCCGTTGAACTGGGACACCGGCAAGGTCACGTTGCGCACCACCTGCCACACGCCCGCGGCGTCGCGCTGCACCAACGACAGCGCCTTGCGTTCCGCATCGAGCAAAAAGAGCGCTGAACCGTTCGTGCCGGTCACCGTCGTGGCGCCCACAATGCGCGAGTTGCTTTCCGCACCGTTGATTTGATCCCGCACCTGGAATGACCACGCCGGTTCGCCGTCCGCCCCCGCCCGGGCCGCCTCACGCTTCAGCACCACGGCGCGGAGAAAATTCCGCTGCGGCAGCAGCAGCTCCGGCTTGCCGTCGCCATCGACGTCGGCGGATTGCATCCACGGCTGCTCGAGCGTGCCGCCCGGTGGCGCCACGTCCGCCTCCGCAAAATTCTTGCCCGGCACCTGCACGAGCACTTTGATTTTTTCATAAGGAATCAGCACCACCAGATCCGCCAGACCATCCTGGTCCAAATCGTGCCACGCCATGGCGGTCGGATTCGACTTGAAACTGGCCGACAGCGCCTGCGAATGCGTCGTGCCATCCGCCATGCGCGTGACCAGCGACCGCTTGCCGTCCTGATCGACAATGACCGCCAGCGTCGGCTTGCCGCCCGGACTGGCCGCGCCCACCGCCATGACCAGCGGTTTGCCGTCCAGCGGCACCAGCGTCGGAAATGGCAGCCGGCCCTTTTCATCCAGTCGCGTTACGCCAATTTGTTTTTCGTCCGGGCTCAGCAAAAAAATGTCCGCCCGCCCGTTGCCATCCCAATCGCCAACCGCGATGTCGCTGACCCCCGCCAGCGACGGAAACGATTCCGCGGGCGCCAGCGACCCGTCGTGCTGTTGCAGGAAAAGCGAGACCTCGCCGCTTTCCGGTTCGGCCACGATCAAATCGGTGAGGCCGTCGCCGTTCACATCCGCCCACGCCAGGCCGCGCCGGGACTTTTCCGTGCTGCGCAGGGGCAACACCTGCAGCCCACCTTCGCGAAAGGAGCCCGCCAGGGCCGGTGCGGGCTTGGCGATGAAGTGCGAAATCTGCGCCCGCCCGGAATTTTGGGCGATGGTGATGATTTGCGTCCCGGCGTTGCTCACGAGATTGTCCGCGAGATAGGAGCGAATGGACGGAAACGTAAAGTAGTTCTCCGGTCCGAGCTGGCCGCCGGCATTCTGCAACCGGAAGCGGAACGGCGTGGTGCTCTCCCAATTGACGAGCAGCAGATCCTGCCGGCCGTCGCCGTTTACGTCCACCGCCTGCACCGCGCGCGCCGTGGCGGAAATCGGAATTTTCACCGGCTCGGCCAGGGTGCCGTCCGTCTTTTGCGCCAGCCAGTAAACCTGTTTTTCTGCCAGCAGCAGCAGGTCCGTGCGCCCGTCCCCGTTGAGGTCGCCCGCACTGAGCGCGTTGGGCGTCAACTGGCCGTCGTCAAGCGGCCAGCGTTTGGGCGCGCCCCAGCCGTTCGTGCCCTCGTTGTATTGCACGATGAGTTCCTTGGGCTCGCCGTAATACGCCAAGTCCGGCCGGCCGTCGGAGTTCAGGTCCGTCACCACCAGGGCCGAGATGCGCTTCTCCGAGGCCACGGATTCGATGTGAAAACGCGCGTCGGGAGGCAGCTCGTTGATCTCGCGCCTGAGGCCGATGCGGTCCGATGCCACCGGGTTGGTTTCACCGGTCCGGTTGAGGAGCAGATCGATCTTGGACCGCGCGTTGTTCACGACCACGAGATCCATCTTGCCGTCGCCGTTCAAATCGACGGCTTGCAGGAGCGAAATGTAATTGTCGATGGGAAAGATTTCCTTGCCCGTGAATCCAAAATCCGTCGGACCAGCTGGCGCGCTGGCCGCAGCGTGGGCGACCGTGAACCACACCAATCCCGCGCCGGCACAGGCAAAAAGGCTTTTCATAACGTGCGGCGCAACTTGCCATTCCACCCGGCGCTTGGCCAGTGCAGAAACGCCGGGCCGCGCGCCTACTCGCCGAGCAAATGCGCCACCACGCGGCGCGTGTGCGGGAGGTGACGATGTTCCCACACGTAGAGGCCCTGCCATGTTCCCAGCGCCAGCCGCCCATTGGTAATGGGAAGACTCAGGTTCACCGCTGTCAGCGCCGCGCGCACGTGGGCGGGCATGTCATCGTCACCCTCGGCCGTGTGCACGTAGAGCCGGTCCCCGTCCGGCACCAGGCGCGCAAAGAACGCC
Organism: Verrucomicrobiia bacterium; assembly: GCA_035765895.1. Taxonomy (NCBI): domain Bacteria; kingdom Pseudomonadati; phylum Verrucomicrobiota; class Verrucomicrobiia; species Verrucomicrobiia bacterium. The sequence goes on from DASTWL010000050.1 coordinate 27,435, forward strand.
TCCAAGTCGCGCCGCACATCGGGGTCGGCGTTTTCCTGAATCAACAACGAAGCCGAGGTGTGCCGCAAATGCAGGGTGAGCAGTCCGGTGCGGCAACCGCTCTGCCGCACCCATTGCTGCACGGCATCCGTGAATTCATGCAGCCCGCGGCCGGACGTGCGGATGGCGAACTCGTGTTGCGCCTGGCGCAGCATGTGGAATTACGGCGCGTTCGTGGACGTGTTGGAGCCGAACAACTTTTCGAGCTCAGGATTGCGTGGATGCCCCGCGGCCAGCGCCTTTTCGTAATGCCAGCGTGCCAGCGGAATGAGCGGCGGATTCTGCGTGGCGTAAATCACGGCCAGGTTGTTGTGCGCGCTGGCGTAGTTGGGATCAATCATGAGCGCCCGGCGCAACGCGCTTTCCGCGGCGGCCCGCTGGCCCTTGTGACTCAGCGTGACGCCCAGGTAATTCTGAATCTCCGCACTGTCGGGATTGAGTCGGGCCGCGCGGCTGAGCACGGCAAACGCGTCTTCGTATTTGCCCTCGCGGTATTTCAAATAGCCGAGGGTTTGCAGGCTGTAGGCGTCGTCCGGCGCGAGGACCAGCGCCTGGCGCAGATTCTTTTCCGCCTCGGCCATTTTGCCTTCTTCCAGCTGGATGGCGGCGAGATTGGCGAGCGTATAGACGTTCTGGTTGTCCTGTTTCAAAACCTGCTGGTATTTCTCCTCCGCCTGCGCGTATTCGCCGTGCGCGAAATGACGTTGCGCCTCGGCCACCAGCGCGCCGCTGCCCGCCGGGGGCTTGGGGATGGTGAATTTTGGGGTGGCCGGCTGGTCGGTGTCCGCCAACGTGGCCGGCCCCGGCCGGAACAGGGCCAGTTCCTCGGCGGAATAGGGCACCGGCTTGGCCTCGTAAACCTCAAGCTGCGCACGCAAATCCGCCAGTTGGCCGGCCAGCGCATCCGCCGCGGAACCGGAACGGCTCCCATTGCGCGCGGCGAGCTGCCGGTTGGCCTCCTGCAACTGCGCCTGCAGGGCGTCGCGCTCCTGTTCCAACTGTTGAATGCGCCGCGCATCGCCGGGACGGGTGGCGTTCGCGGGAGCCGCCGCCAGCAGATCCTTTACGCGGTTTTCGAGGCCCGCACGCTCCAGCCGCAAAATGTCGCGCTCGGATTGCAGCGTGGCGATCTGTGCTTCCGCCGCAGCCAGCCGACGGCCGAGGTCGTTGGACGCGTCGCCCGCCGGGGGGGCGGCCTGCAACTGCGCCACCTGCTTCTTCAACAACTCATTCTCCGCCCGCAACGCAGCCGCGTTGGCGGCGTCAGCCTGGAGTGATTGCAACTGCGCGAGGAGCGAGCGTTTGTCCTGCGCCAGCTGGTCCGCCAGCGACTTCTGCACTTCGAGCTTTTGATTCGCCTCCTCCAGCCGGCTTTGCACCAGGTCGCGCGCCGAGGTGTCGCGCGGGCTGGTGGTGGTCTTCTTCAATTGATCCTGCAAATCGCCGCGTTCCCGGGTCAACTGCCGGGTGCGCGCCTGTTCGGCGGCGAGCTTCTCGTTCGCCTCGGCCAGCTCCTGGCGCAACTGCGTCATCTGGCTGGCGGCGGCGCTGGCTTCGCTTTTGGCCTGCGCGTCGCGCAGACTGACCTTCAGCAGTTCATTTTCCTTGGTGAGACTCTGCACCTGCTGTTCCGCCCTGGCCAGTTGCGCCGGGTCCACGGCTGCCGGTTGAACGGACAGCGCCTCGCGCAGTTTGGCTTCGAGCGTGGCGTTGTTCGCGCGCAACTGCTGCAACTGCTGCTGCAAGGCGGCCACCTGCCGGGCGAGGTCGGCGTTGGCCGCGCCCGGCAGGGCGGCAACCGGCGGCACGACTGGCGGTTGCACCACCGGGGCGTTCGTGCCCAATTCGGCCAGCCGGGCCGCGAGGTAGTTGAGCCGGAAATTAACGACGTTGCTCTGCCACGTGGGGTAGCCCCGCTGCAATTGCTGCAACGATTCCTGCGCATCGTGGTAGCGGGCCGCCGCTTCGGTCAGCTTGCCTGCCGCGCGGGCCGCGTCCGCCTCCTGGATCAAATAATAAATCCCGATGTATTGATCGTCCGGCCCGGCTGCGCGCACCGGCAACGCCACCACGACCAACACCGCCACAAAAAAGGCGCGCATGAATTTCATGCCGGAACAGTAGTCGGCAGGTGGGGAATTGGCAACGCCGCCGCGATGACGCACGGCGACCGTTTCCGTGCCGGATGGCTCGGCTTGGACTTGCCCCGAACGCGGCTTTAGGTTCTTCTACTTCCGGCAAATGAACTCATTTGACTACCTGGTGCTGGGCAGCGGCATCGCCGGGCTCTCGTTCGCGCTCAAGGTCGCGCCCCACGGACGCGTGGCCATCATCACGAAGAAAAACCGCGCGGAATCCAACACCAACTACGCCCAGGGCGGCATCGCGGCCGTCACGAGCAAGGAGGATTCCTTCGAGGCCCATGTGCGTGACACGCTCGAAGCCGGCGCCGGGCTGTGCAAGGAGGCCGCCGTGCGCACGATTGTCACAGAAGGCCCGGCGCGCATCCACGAACTCATCGAGCTCGGCATGCGCTTCACCGAGCGCGAGGTGCCCAATTCCGGCGGCGCGCGCGAACTCGACCTCGGCCGCGAGGGCGGTCATTCCAAGCGGCGCATCCTCCACGCCAAGGACGTAACCGGCCGGGAAATCGAACGCGCCCTGCTGGCCGCCGTGGCCGAACAACCCAACATCAGCATCTTCGAAAACCACATCGCCATTGATCTCATCACCACGCAGAAGCTGGGTTACGTGGGCGACAACCGGTGCGTCGGCGTTTATGTGCTCGACAAGGCGACGGGCAACGTCGAGACGTTCGCCGCGCCAGCCACCATCATGGCAACAGGCGGGTGCGGAAAGGTCTATCTTTACACCACGAACCCCGACATCGCGACCGGGGATGGCGTGGCGATGGCCTATCGCGCCGGCGCCGCCGTGGCGAACATGGAGTTTGTCCAGTTCCACCCGACGTGCCTCTTTCATCCCCGGGCCAAGTCCTTCCTGATCAGCGAAGCCGTGCGCGGCGAAGGCGGCGTGTTGAGGACGCCCGACGGCCGCGCGTTCATGGACGCCTATCATCCGTTGAAATCACTCGCGCCGCGCGACGTGGTGGCGCGCGCCATCGATCACGAGATGAAAAAATCCGGCGCGGACTGCGTGTTGCTCGACATCACCGACAAACCAGCGCCGTTCCTGATTAAACGCTTTCCGAACATCTACCAGACCTGCCTCGGTTACGGCATCGACATGACCAAGGAGCCGATTCCCGTCGTGCCCGCGGCGCATTACCAATGCGGCGGGGTCGTGACGAATCTGGACGGTGAAACGGAAATCGCCGGGCTGTTCGCCATCGGCGAAGTCGCCTGCACGGGGCTGCATGGGGCGAACCGGCTGGCGAGCAATTCGCTGCTCGAAGCGCTCGTCTGCGCCCATCGCGCCGCCCTGAAGCTGGGCCCGCAACCAACCCCGGCGCCCGCCGTGTCCATCCCGCCATGGCAATCCGGCGCCGCGCATGATCCGGACGAGCTGGTCGTGGTGTCGCACAACTGGGATGAAATCCGCCGCACGATGTGGGACTACGTCGGCATCGTGCGCACGAACAAGCGGCTGCAACGCGCCTTGAAGCGCATCACCAGCCTGCAGGAGGAAATCCACGAGTTCTACTGGGACTTCAAGGTGACGAGCGACCTGCTGGAACTGCGCAACATCGCCACCACGGCGGAACTGATCGTGCGCAGCGCGCTGGAGCGCCGCGAAAGCCGCGGGCTGAATTACAACCTCGACTACCCGAACGCCGATCCGGCCCTGGCGCAGCAGGACACCATTCTGCGCCGGCCCGCCTGAACCCCATGAAAACACTTTGCGCGCTCCTCGCCGCGGCCGGCCTGCTGGCCGGTTGCGCGTCGCTCCCCTCCCCCGAGGTCAGCCTCGTCAACGTGCAGTTCAGCGACGCCACGGCGTTTGAAACCACCGTCCGCTTCACCCTCCGCCTCGCCAACGAGACGCCCGACACGCTGGTGCTCAACGGCGGCGTGCACAAAATCTACGTGAACGGCCTTTACGTCGGCCAAGGGCTGAGCAATGAGGCGCTTTCCCTGCCCCGGCTCGCGACGGGCACGCAGACCGTGACGGTCCACCTCAGCAATCTCCGCCTGGCTTCGCGGCTCAAGCCGTTGATTGAATCGAAGGCGTTCGCTTACCGCATCAAGAGCACGCTCTACGCGACGCAGCCCGCCGGAACGATTCATGCCATCAGCGAAGGCCACCTCGATTTGCGGGAGTTTCAACCAACGCGTCCGCCGGCCCCTTCGTTCTGATGCGACCTCCAGCGGTGACCGATCGGCTCACGGAACCTGCAACCGGAAGAATTGCTGCGCGGTGCCGGGGTTCATGGTGTTCGTAAAGCTGAAGTTGCCGCTGCCGTCAAACTGATTGGTCGCCAGCGGCGTCCATACGCCGGTCAGATTGGTGGCGGTCAGCATGTAATAGTTCACGCCGGGCGTGCCGCCGGTGCCGCCGAGGATGAGGTTGCCGCCGGAAATCATCGGCGCGGCAAAGCTCGGCGGCGTGGGCAGCGAAACGATCAGGTCCACCTGGCCGGGCGAGTTGGTGGACAGGAGATGTTGGTCATCGGCCGGCACGTTGCCGAGAGCAACCGCACCGAGGCTCAAGCCCACCTCCGGGCGGTAATTGAAGCGCGTGTAGGTTCCCGCGCCAAAGCCGGCCACGGCGGCCACGTTCAAGGTGCCCGCCAGCGTCAAGGCTCCGTTGACCACAACCTGGTCGCGGACGGTCCCGAGTTCAAACTGCAGGACGGAGGCTTCGTTGAGATCCAGCGCATCGCAGAACGTCAGCGTGCCGAAAGAATTGCCGGGGGCCAGCGTGGCGCCTTCGTCCAGGGTGGTCGGACTGCCGATGATGCCGCCGCCGGTGAGTGTGGCCCCGGATTCAATCTGCAACGGGCCGCCGCCCGTGCCGTTCAACTGAACGTCCACGGTGCCATTCGTCATGAGCACGTTGTTGTTCGGGGTGGGAATGGCTGCGGTGTCCCTGAAGGTTGCCGAATCGCTCAAGTCCGCGCTCAGCGCGCCGCCCGGTGACAGCCAGCCACGCGTCCCGAAGGTCATGCTGCTGGCCGAAATGGTGCCGCCGCCACCCAGCGCCGCCTGGCGGTCGGCGGTGGGTGGCATGACCGTTGATGGTGTAGGCCCGCCGCCGGTGTGCAGGCCATTCATGATCAACCGGGCAAAGCCGGTGCCCTGAGTGTTGTCCACGGCGGTCGTGCCGGTGTAGCTGTTGATGACATTGAACTGCTCGGAATTGTTCGCGCGATAGACTTCAACGTTCACCACGCCCGGCCTGCCCATTTTGCATTCGCGCGACCTTGTGCTCTGGCAGCTCATCAACCACGCCGTGTGCAACCTGCCGCATCCGCGCTACGAACGCGTGCAGCCCGGCTGCGGCATCTGGGCGCCAGCCATGCGCTTTCACGCCGGCCGGTTCTGGATTTTTTCCGATGCCCGATGAAGGCATTTACGTCACCACCGCCGCGCAGCCCGAGGGCCGGTGGAGCGAACCGCATCTGTTGCAAGCCAGCCGGGGCCTGATTGAGCCCTGCCCGCTCTGGGACGACGATGGACGGGCGTATCTGGTTCATGCCTACGCCGGTTCGCGAGCGGGCATCAAACATCGCCTGCCCGTCTGCCCGATGGCACCCGACGCCACGCGCCTGCTCGGCGAAGGGCAGATTGTTTTTCACGAACCGGAGCGGCATCCGACGGTGGAGGGCCCCAAGTTCCTCAAGCGCGACGGCTGGTATTACCTGTTCGCTCCGGCGGGCGGCGTGGCGACCGGCTGGCAAATTGCCCTCCGTTCGCGGCACATCTTCGGGCCCTATGAAGACCGCGTC
>DASTWL010000051.1 GCA_035765895.1 Verrucomicrobiia bacterium
AGGCGTCATCGTAGCGTTTGGCTTGTGGCACCGGCGTCGCCGCAGTCGTGTGCTTGGGTTCAGCAGTCTTGAGCTTGTTCATGTGCGCTTTCTGTTAGCGCACCGCCCCCAAGGTGTCCATCAAACCGGGTGAGGCCCACACCAATTTGCACCAAACAACAGACGCCACTTTGTTTCCGTCTGGCGAAACACCTTGGGTGCTTCCACTGCTAGATTTGCGGGTAATCGCTGAGGCTACAGAATTTCCTTCTCAGTTGATTCACTATTTCCGACGCAGACTCCGCATAAATCGCATCAAGAAGTTGGAAGCGCACGATGAGTTGGATTGGTTCGGGTGTTACCTATCTGACGGCCTCATTTTTGATCCGTATGAACATGCCGGCCCTGACTCTCTGAGATTGGGATCTTTCACATCCGAATTCGACGACTACTACTTCCACGAAAGAGGTCTCCGAAAAACACCAACCGAGATGCCACGGCAGAAAATGCCCGACTTATTTCGAAAGGTGGTATTAGAAGTCGACGCTTCCAAAATCAACGGTCACTCCGAAGCAGTTTGCATGTTGCTAGATTTTGACGACGCTGGAAAAAATCAGTTCGCTGAAACGCTCGCACGTCAACTTGCGGAGGCTAACAACAGTGGCAGAATAAATAATTTCAGCGCGAAGCTTCCGAACGCCGGATTTGGTGCCACATGCTTTGTCTGCCCGCCGCATCGCGTCCAGGAGGCTTCCTTTGAATTCAGTTCTTTCGTCGAGTTAATGAAATACGATGCAAAAGCTGACAGATGGCTCGGCATATTATGCATTTCTGGTCAGTCGCAGATTGTTGGCTCTTGGTTTTTCCTGAATTCACCGTGGCGTGAGGATGCAGCGCTGGCTGCCGAACTGGCTAAATTGAATCGTAAATCTTCATCGCAGTGGCAAAAGGTGAGTAGTCGCAAATTTGATTGATATGAATACGAAAGATTTTCTCCGTCTCGGCGTGCCGTTGGGAGAAGCCACGCGGCGGGCGACAGATTTTGTTTCCAAGTTCATCCTCGACGACGGCGACAAGTCGCGGTTGGACGAGGAGGTTGCGGCCATTGTGGCGAACCCCGGCGCTTTCCTTGACGACGCGCTGCGGAAGGATTTTGCGAAGGCGTTGTTGAATGCGCCGCCGCCACCCCGCGCCGAGCCGGTGAAATATCATCAGTGGGGCACCGGGCTGGAGCACGAGGCGGTGATTCAGATGGAGAAGGCGTGTCTGTTGCCGGTGTCGGTGGCGGGCGCGTTAATGCCGGATGCGCACGTGGGCTATGGCCTGCCCATCGGCGGTGTGCTGGCCACGGAGAACGCCGTGATTCCTTACGCCGTGGGCGTGGACATCGCCTGCCGCATGAAGATGACGGTGCTGGACATCCCGGTGCGTGATCTGGAGCAGCGGCAGGAGCGGCTTACGCGCGCCATCGAGGCGGAGACGCGCTTCGGCGTGGGCGCGTCGTTCCGCGAGCGTCGTCGGCATGAGGTGCTGGATGCGGATTGGTCGGTCAGTCCGATCACGAAGCTGAACAAGGACAAGGCGTGGTCGCAACTTGGCACGAGCGGCAGCGGGAATCATTTCGTGGAGTTCGGGCTGTTCACGGCGCACGGGGAAATTGTGAGTCCAACTGGACAGGCTGGAAGCACTGTCCCACTACCCGCCGGCACCTATGTAGCGCTGCTCTCGCACAGCGGCAGCCGCGGCACGGGAGCAGCGGTGTGCGATTATTACAGCAAGCTCGCTTTCAGCCAATTTCCCGATTTGCCGAGTGAATTGAAACGGCTCGCGTGGCTGTCGCTGGATTCACAGGAAGGCCAAGAATACTGGGCCGCCATGGAACTGATGGGACGTTACGCGGCGGCGAACCACGCGTGCATCCACCGCCACATCGCGGAACACCTGGGCGCCCAGGTGCTGCTTGATTTGGAGAATCATCACAATTTCGCGTGGCGGGAACGGCATGTCATCGGCGGCGTGGAGCGCGAGGTCATCGTGCATCGCAAGGGCGCGACGCCGGCGGGATCCGGCGTGCTGGGCATCATCCCGGGTTCGATGGCGGCGCCGGGATTCGTGGTCAGCGGCAAGGGCAATCCGGAATCGCTGAACTCGTGCTCGCACGGCGCGGGCCGCGCCATGAGCCGCAAGGCCGCCAACGAGAAGTTCAACTGGAAGGACGTGAACCGCCTGCTCAAGCAGCAGGGCGTGACGCTCATCAGTGCCGGCCTGGACGAAGTGCCGATGGCCTACAAAAACATCCGCGACGTCATGGCGGCGCAGCGGGATTTGGTCACCGTGCTGGGCGAGTTCCTGCCCAAGCTGGTGAAGATGGCGCCCGCCGGCGAGCGCCCGGAGGATTGACCGCCGGCACGCTCCGACGGCAGATGTCAGACAGTCCGCGCGCGCGTTGCGCGTCGGTCTTGATTTTTTGGTCTGGGACAAACCATGCTGGGCGCGCTCCATGCGCCGCCTCGTCCAACCCGATGTTTCCCGCCAGGCCGTCATCGCCGCATGCCTCACGGCGGCGTTGTGCTATCCCCGGTTCGCGTTGTGGACGCAACGGACGCACCCCATCTGGTATCTGGAAGCCGTCACGTTCTGCGGCAGCTTTGTGCTGTGGGCGTTTGTTTTCGCCTGGCACACGGCCTACACGCAGCGGCCGGTGTTCACGTGGCGGATCCGCACCGGGGCGTGGCTGGCCGCCACCGGCGCGGGCGTGCTGGCGGCCTTGATTCTGCACCAGTTTCTCGATCCCGCGCTGCACCGGGCCACGCCGGAAGATTATCCGGCCAGCCTCGCGCAATGGGGGGCGATGACACTGTTCAGCCTCAGCTTGAACCAGCTCTTCCTCGTGTTTGCCCCGTTCGCGTGGCTCATCCGCCTAAGCCGGCGGCAGGCGGTGGCGGTGGCGCTCACGGTGCTGTTCGACGTGAGCCTGCTCCTGTTGAAGTCACATTGGTCTGCGGACCCCTTCCCGCTCACGCTGCTCGCGACGCTGGTGGCGGTGCGGCTGGGGCTGGCCGGGCTGGCGGTCGGCTTTTATCTCCACGGCGGCGTGTGGCTCGCCACCTGGCTGGCGTTGCTGGTGCAGGCGCGCCATCTGCTGGGCCCGTTGGGGCCCTGAGAACGCCCGCCGCTTATGCGCTGAGGTCGAAGAGCGACCGGATGCGCAACGCGCGAACCAGCCCGGCCCGGTCCAATGGATGTTGCGGACGAACCACCACCGTCACGGGCCGGTCCGGCTGGACGTGCAGGAAATTGTCCGAGAATGCAGCATCCACGTCCTCCACATCCAGCCAGGCCCACAACGCGGGATGTTCGGACCGCAACGTGACGTGGTGTTCGGCGCCGGCGGCCTGGACCGTGAAGGAGAGCCTGGGATCGGGCAGCGCGACTTCCTTGGGCCGCACGAGCAGCACGAGGTTTTCCGAAACGACCCGGCCGCCGACTTCGAGGCGCAGCCAGGTCAGGAGGTTCGCCGGGCCGTGGCGCTGCGCCTCGCGGCCGAGTTGCAGCACCTGAACGCGCCGGCTCGTCCGCGCCGGAATGTCCAACGGCAAGGCGTCGCGCAACAGCACCGTCCCCTGCGGATTGGTGACCTCCCAGACCAACTGGCCGCGCGTGTCCGCGAGCTGGTCGCTGGTCACGAAGATTTCAATCGATGCGTCCGCGGGGTGCTCCAGCCCGCTCACGAGCAGCGGCGCGTAGAACCGGCGTGCCAGAAAATGCAGCGCCTTCCAGCGGCCGAAATAATCCACCGACGACCAGCTGACGACCGGCCAGCAATCATTGTATTGCCAGTAAACGCACCCCATCGACTTGGGCATGGATTGCCGCCAGTGTTCCGCGCCCATCTTGATGCCGTAGCCCTGCAAAATCTGGCTGAGCCACACGGTGCTTTCAAAATCCTTGGGCGCCTTGAAGTAGTTCGGGATCATCGCGACAATTTTCTCATTGCCGTCGTTGTTCGAGCGCTGGTGCCATTTCATGACGGGCGACAGCACCGAGGCGCGATCGGCTTCGGTGGTGAACGCACGAATCGTCCGCGGATGCGGGAAGGATTGGAAACCGAACTCGCTCATGAACCCGTCCAGCGTGCGGTAAATCTCAAACTGTTCGCCACCGTGCCAGACCTTCCAAAAATGCACGTCGCCGCAGTCGGGGCTGCCGGAAACGTAATTCGCCTGCGGCGCGAGCGCCTTCACTTCCGCGCCCAGCAATTCCTTGAACAGCTTGTCGTAATCCGCCTGTCCCATGCTCTGGTCCGACCATTTTTCCTTGGTCATGAGGCCGATTTCATTGTTGCCGCACCACACGGCGATGCACGCGTGATGCCGGAGGCGGAGCAGGTTGTCCCGTGCCTCCTGCCGCACGTTGGCCAGGAACGCGTCGTCAAACGCCGGATACGCCGAGCACGCGAACTTGAAGTCCAGCCAGACGCAGACGCCCAGTTCGTCGCACGCGTCAAACAGCGCGTCCTCCTCATAATAGCCACCGCCCCAGAACCGCAGCGAATTCATGTTCACCGCCACCGCGTCGGCCACGTAACGCCGCAGCCGCTCCGGCGTCACACGCGTGGCGAACACATCGGTGGGAATGAAATTCGCGCCCTTGGCGAAAAACGGCACGCCGTTGACGGCGAACCGCAGCGGCAGCGCACCTTCCGGCGGCAACAGCTCGAGCCGGCGCAGTCCGAGGCGCTTGGTCATCCGGCCGAGCACCTGGCCATCCGGATTCAACAGTTCCACGGTGACCTCGTAAAGCGGCTGCCGGCCCATGCCCGCCGGCCACCACAACTGCGGATTCTTGATTTCGAGGGCCACCCGCCCCTGCCCGCCGGGACACGGCATCGTGGCCTTCGCCACCAAGTGTCCCGCGTGTTGCACCGTGACGCGCGCGGACGCGGAAACGGGCCGCACCAGCTCCGCTTCAACCGCCACCTCCAGCCCGACCCGGCCGGGCTGGGAATGATCCTGCAACACGAGAAAACTGTGCAGCCGGCCTTCGTCGTAGCCGAGGATTTCGATGGGCCGCCAGATGCCACACGAAGGCAGCACGGCCCCCCAATCCCAGCCGAAGCTGCACGGTTCCTTGCGCACCCACGCCCGCCCCTTGGGCTCGTGCGAGCCGATCCATTCATACAACGGCCGTTCGGCGTTGCGCCGGGCCATCACCGGATACGGCGAGGCAAAGGTGATTTCGATTTCGTTCGCGCCGTCGGTCAGGAGCAGCTTCACGTCAAATTCCCACCCGCGAAACATGTTGTCGGTCGAACCCAGGACATGTCCGTTGAGTTTGAGCGTTGCCAGCGTATCCAGCCCCTCGCACCGCAGCAGCACACGGTCGCGCTGCCGCACCCCGGCCGGAACCTGGAAGGTGCGGCGATAACGCCAGTCGGACTGCCCGATCCACTGCAACGACGCTTCATTGTCCCGGTAAAACGGATCCGGAATCCGGCCGGCCGCCAGCAAATCCGTGTGCACACAGCCCGGCACGGTGGCCGGCAGCCAGTCGTCTTTGTCCACCGGCGCCACCTCCCACGCGCCATCCAGCGGGAATCGTTCGGCGGCCAGCGCATTGGCCGGGTCGCGTTGAAAGGTCGCGCAGCCCGCGAGTGTGGTGGCGCCGGCGGCCACCGTGGTTAACGCCAGAAAATGGCGGCGGCTCATGCCGGAGCCGCCATCGCCTTGAGCGACAGATGAAGGTGACATGTTGAGAGCAGGGTTCGGCGGGAAGGAATCACGGAACGTCCCATCCCGCAAGACGGAACCGGTTCGGTCCGCGCGCGGGCCAGCCGGAATTTCCTCCAGCGAAACGCCGTCACCTGTGCTAAACTGCGCGCGTTTGATGAACATGGACAACTCCGCCTCTCTTATCCCGGAAAACATTCCGCCCCAGGAACACCTGGCCCGACTTCGCAACGCGCTGCTCGCCCTGCACAAGGCGCTCGTGGATTCGGAGCGGGTCAGCTACGAGAAAACCGTCGCCCCGATTCCGTCGCCAAACCACTTTCTGCAGCTGCTCACGCGGGATCCGTGGTTCGCCTGGCTGCAACCCTTTTCGCAATTGATCGTGGCCATGGATGAAACGCTGGAAGCGAAGGAACCGCCCACCCGCAAGACGGCGGCGGCGTTGATGCAACAAGCGGCGGGACTGCTCGTCGCGGCGGAGAACGGGAACGGCTTTGCCGGCCACTACGACGCCGCGCTCCAACGAGATCCGGACGTGGTGATGGCGCACGCCGCCGTGGCCCAAATCATCAATCCACGCCCCACGCCACCCGCCTCACCGACAACACCGCGGTGAAGCGGCGCCGGGCGGCGGACGAACGAAGCTACTTGGATTGCGCCGACAAACATGCGGCGCAGATCTCCCGCAGAATGCTGGTTTCAACGTGGTCCGCGAGGTAGGTCTCCAGGCCGACCCACCGGCCATCGACGCCGTGGGTCCGGTGACACCATGGGCAATACCGCAAGTGCCCGATGGGCGGCGCGTAAACCGGCAGTGGAGGCGAAGCGGCGGGCAGGCCCAGTTCCAGTTCCGGATGCGGGAGTGACTCCGGCGCCGGGATGTCTTCCGGCTGGGGCTCAAGCGCGTGACGCACTGCCGGCCCCAAATCGTGAATGTCGTGCTTGAAGACGTAGTCGGTTGCCCCGCGATCAAACATGTCCATCACCATTTGCTGGTCATTGGACCCGCTGACAAAGATGAACGGCAGTTCCGGCCGGGATGCCCGCACGATGGCCAGCGCCTTGAAGCCGTCGAACGAGGGCAGTCCGTGGTCAGACAGGATGACGTCGGGCTGTTGCGCCTCCAGGGCGTGACGCAATTCGGGCTCGGACTCGATGCGCGTCAGGCGAAACGCGAGCCGGGCGGACTTCAAGGTGCGCGCAATCAATTCAGCATCGATCTCGCTGTCCTCGATCAGCAGGATTTGTAACGAAGCACTCACAGGCTCGGTGCCTTGCTCCGAGCTAAGCCCCGTTGGCCGGAAAATTCAAGCAGGGGTTATTCACCGGCAGCGCACCAGGACGCGGAGCCGCATCGCCCGGTAACCGCCCGCGTTGCCCGCAAACGTCCAGTCGGAATTGTTCCGCGGCTGATTGCCGATGCCGACGTCGGCATGCGCGCCGTCACGCCAGTGGTTGATGGCGAACAACGTCTGCCGGGCCGCGTGATTGTGCACCTGCATGCAGCCGTAGCCGTCCGCGGGATCCGTCGGCTGGTCGCCGAAATCGAACACGTCGCCCGAGGCGTTCGGGACGTTGGCGCCGTTCTGCTGGGTGTAGTTGTTCGGCCAGAATTCGATGTTCCCGCCGGCCAGGTTCGTGCCGGTCTTGAGGCCGTTGACGTTGGCAAACACGTTGAGGTTTTTGACGGGCTGCTGGAAGTGGGCGCCGGAGCCGAACCCCGGCACGCCGAGCTTGCCCGGGTCGTCAGTGAACGCGTCCATCGAGACATACACATCCTGGGTGTTCCAATTCGCGTCCGTCAGTTCGACGAAATAGGCCACGCGGTCGAAGGGCTGATGGAGGTTCCGGTGATTGTCCACGTCATACCGGATGTTGGCGCCCAATTTCGTCAGATCGAGGTCATAAACGAGCTGGTAATCCCTGGCCTCCGGCACGTGCAGCCCCATCCAGTCGCGCTTGGGCATGTCGCCCGCGCGGAAGGCGCCCGCGGGCAGCCCTTCGGCGTTGATCAAGTTGGGTTCGGCCAGGCCGCTCCAGGCAAAGCGCAGGGCCACCGGATGTTTCACTTCCGGCGCGGAAAGCACCACCGCGTCGCCAGCGATGCGGGCGTCGGCCTTCACAAAGCCGCCTTCATCGGCGTCAATGATTTCAAACCAGTCCAGCGGCTTGCCATCACGGCTTTTCAGGCCGCCGCCCACGTGATTGAACGTAACGCGCAGTTTGTCACCATCGATGGCCATCGACTTGTAGGTCGGACCGGAGAACACGAGATTCTTCTGGCCGTAGGTGCCGGCGAGAGCCAGCAACGCCAGCCGATGACCAACGTCCTGTTTGTTCTGCGGATGAATGTCCGTGAGGTTGCCAATGTCATTGATGACGGCCATGCCGGTGTTGGGAATGGTGTTGGCGGCGACCGTCTGCGCCTCCCACAGTTCGGCCAGTTTTTCGGGATTGTCCCCGTAGTTGAAGGGCGCAATCTGCACGAAGTAGAACGGGAAATCGCCCTCGCCCCACAGTGCGCGCCAGCCGCCCACCAGCGCCCGCATCCGGTCGGCATACCGCATGCCTTCGGATTCATTGGCCTCGCCTTGATACCAGATGGCGCCGCGCAACGCGAAGGGCACCAGCGGATGAATCATGCCGTTGTAAAGGGCCGTGGCCTGCTGCAAATCATGCGGCGCGCGCAGTTCTTCGGGATACGCCGGCACGGCGGGCACCAGCTCCTGGCCCGCCAGCGCGGTGCGCGCCGAATGCAGCCATTGATCAAACTGGTCGAGGGTCTGCCGCAGGCGCTCCTGATGAAGCGGGGTGCTCGGGTCACCGAGCTGGACGCGTTCGTATTCCTCCTTCAGCGCCGGCACCGCGGCGAAGCCTTCCGGCGGCGTCCATGATTCGATGCGCGTCCCGCCCCAGTCGGCTTCGATCAGGCCGACCGTCACGCCGAGCTTCTCGTTGAGTTCGCGGCCGAAAAAGTAGCCGGCGGCCGAAAACCCGTCCCAGCCGCCCGCAGCGACGGATTCCGGTGTGCAAACTTTCCACGTGCCTTCCATGTCACTCTGCGGCTGCGGGGTCCAGCGATTGTTCACCATCAACAGCCGCAGGCCCGGATGATTGGCGGCGGCGATCTCTGCCTTGCCATTGATGCCGCGGCCGAGACCAAATTCCATGTTCGACTGCCCGGAGCACAGCCAGACCTCGCCGATCATGACATCCTCGCAGGTCACCGTGCTCGAACCGCTCACCGTGAGCGTGTAGGGCCCGCCGGCCGGCAGGGCGGGCAGAACGGTTTTCCATTCTCCGCGGGCATTGGCCACCGCGGTCTGGTTCGCGTCCCCGAGTTTGACGGTGACAGTTTCGCCGGGATTGGCCCAACCCCAAATGGTGAGCGGCTTTTGCTGCTGCAACACCATGTGGCTGCCAAAAACGTGCGGCAGGCGCACCTCGGCGCGCGCGGTGGCCGGCACCGCCAGACCGCCCCCCAGCAACAACCCCATCAGCCAACCGGCCACGACGAACGGCGAGCGAAGCATGCGACTTGAATGTTTCATAAGCTTGGAATGTTCCGGCAGCGTAACGGGAACCGGACATGAACACCATGCCCGAATGCAGCGCGATGAAAATGGTCCGTCGCGCACCGGCCTGGATGATTGTCTCCGCACCGCGGGTTTCCTACCTTGTGAACCTTGATTATGAACCTGCCTTCCTCCTTCGGACCGGCGCGCCTTGCGACGCGGCTGGCGCTGCTGCTGGGCGCCTTTGCCATCCTCGGTGCCACCGCCCGCGCGAAAACCCGGGCCTCACGGCCGAACATCGTGCTCATTCTGGCCGACGACCTGGGCTATTCGGACCTGGGCTGCTTCGGCTCGGAAATCTCCACCCCGAACATTGACCGGCTGGCGGCGGGCGGTTTGCAGATGACGCAGTTCTACACGACGCCGCGCTGCTGTCCGACGCGCGCCGCGCTGTTGATCGGCGTGTATCCGCAGCAGGCCGGCATCGGCGGCATGATGGAAGACCGCGGCCTGCCCGGCTACCGCGGCGAACTGAGCCACAACTGCCTGACCATCGCCGAGGAATTGCGCCGCGCGAATTATCACACGTCGATGGTCGGCAAATGGCACGTGTCCCACATCCATTTCGAGGGCAAGACACAACTCAACTTCGAATCCAACGTTCCGTTCTGGGATTATCAGGACGGCTGGCCGCTGCAGCGCGGCTTCCAGGACTACTTCGGCACGATTCACGGCGTGTGCAGCTACTTCGACCCGTTCTCCCTCGTGCGCGGCAACACGCCCATCCGCGCCGAAGGCACGAACTTTTATTACACCGACGTGATCACCGACCACGCCGTGGCTGACATCGAAAAAAACGCCGACGGCGACCAGCCGTTCTTCCTTTACGTGGCCTACACCGCGCCGCACTGGCCGTTGCAGGCGCCGGAGGCCGACATCGAAAAAAACCGCCAACGCTATCTCGTCGGCTGGGACGTCATCCGCACCAACCGTTATCAGCGGCAGATCAAACTGGGGCTGATTGACAAGAGCTGGCCGTTGTCGCCGCGGGATCCGCGCGTGGTGCCTTGGGAAAAAGTGCGCGACAAGGCATGGGAGGCCAATCGCATGGCGACTTACGCCGCGATGGTCGAACACCTGGACGACGGCGTCGGGCGCATCGTCGCGGCGCTGAAGGCGGCGCACATCGACCAAAACACGCTGGTCCTCTTCCTCTCGGACAACGGTGCCTGCGCGGAGATTGTGGAACCGGGCTGGTATGACGTGCCCAGCCGCACACGGGACGGCCAGCCCGTCAAGGTGGGCAACGCCAATCACACGGTCTTCGCGGGCCCGAACGATGTCTGGCAAAGTTATGGCATCCCGTGGGCCAATGTGAGCGACACACCATTCCTGCTCTACAAGCATTTCACGCACGAGGGCGGCATCTCGACACCGTTCATCGCGCGCTGGCCGGCGGTCATCAAGGACCACGGTCGCAAGACCCGTGAGGTCGGCCACGTCACCGACATCATGGCCACGTTGGTGGACGTGGCGGGCGCGCAGCATCCGGACGAAGTGGACGGCCGGCCGATTCTGCCGCTCGAAGGAGAAAGTCTGCTGCCGATTTTTGCGGGCCGGACGCGCCCAAGCCTCCATCCCATTTTCTGGGAGCACGAGGGCAACCGCGCCGTCCGGCAAGGCCCGTGGAAACTGGTCGCCCGGCACAACCAACCCTGGGAATTATACAACGTCGAGACGGACCGCACGGAGCACCACAATCTCGCGGCGCAAGAACCGGAACGCGTCCAGGCCATGGCCGCATTGTATGAGGCGTGGGCCAAACGCTGCCACGTGGTGCCGCCCGAGCAGCTCCCGCGCGAGCGGCCAATTCCCGCCGCCGGCACGTAATGCGGCGCCGCCGCTGCCCGGTTACCCCGCTTCGAGCCCGCCGCTCCGGTTCGGGCGCGGATTGACGCTGGACTCGCTGGACCTCGCGGAGTAGAAGGTCTCCATGGTCGCGGAACCTCATTCCGTTGATGTCCGGGCCGTGCGTCCCACCACCGGTGCCTCGGCGCCGCACCCGCGGCGCAACACACGTGTGAACCGGAGAGCAGACACCGCTTTCACTTTCACCGAAAGCCAAACTGGCTAGGCCGATATGACCATCACTCCCATGCTCGCCCACGGTGGCCCTCTGACGCTGATAGCTTTGGGAGCGTTTGGTGGAGGCGGTGCGTGCATTATTGCAGGAGCAGTTCTTTTTCGTTCAGCTTCTGCCGGGAGTCGAGATCGCCGGACTGGCGTTATTCTTTGTGCAGTTGGTTTTGTGCTGATTACGGCTCTCTTTGTTTTTTGGAAGGCACTATACGATAATTTGAGCTAGCCACCATGAGTTCACACGACAAACGGCCAACGAACCAAGATAGCTTTGGCCGGAGGGGGCAGCGGGGGCGGAGCGCCAAAGCTATCAGCGGTTGAACGAGCCCGGCAAATTTCCCGCAGACTTCCCGCCTCCTTGCCTTTTCCTTTTGCCGACGGTCCGCTCCCCAGTCAACTGTTCAGGTCACCGGCCCGCCACCCCAGCGCGGCTGGATTGGCGCTGGACGGACGGGGCCGGGCGGAGTAGATAGGTCTGCATGGTGGCTGCCGTTCGTCGCTGCGTTGTCTGGGGCGTGTGCCCCACAACCTGTGGCCCGGCACCGCTCGCACGGCGCAACTCACGTGTGCACCGGAAAACAAACACCTCTTCCACTTTCAACCAAAGCCATACCGGCTAGGCGCTTGGCGAAAGGAGCAATACATGCAAAGCATCCTACACTACCTTCTGTTCTTCGCAGCCGTCTTTGCCATCGTGCTGGTGGGCATGTTTATTTATATCAAGTTCGCCCATGGGCGTGTGCTGCCAAGCCCTGACGAGCAGCGCAAGAAGGCCAAGTATATGGAGGGGGCTCCCTCTGGCTTGAACGGTTCTGAAGGTTTGTAGTTTTGCAAGAATTTGTCCGGCCCACATTACGCGCATGAAGATTGTCATGATTTTTTGTGCCCTTCGGGCTTCAAAATGGGTAAAGGCCCACGAGATTTGCCCGCCGACCGGCCGAAATCTTTGGCCGAGTTGCACAAGCGGGGATTGATCACGGAGGAGGAGTTTCAGTCCAAGCGCAAGTCACTGCTTGGTGAGCTTTGAATCGTTTGCAGCCTCTTGAGAAAACCATACTGTTCAGGCCGCTGCGCACACTAATGAAGAACCCACACCAATCATCGGCCAGGACACCCCAAATTGTTCCCAGAGGCTACTGGACATTCTGGTGCTTGTTCTCAGTTCTGGGTGGTGTTGGCGGCATCGTTGTGGCGTTTGTCTCCGAGACGGAGCACAAGGTTGTTTTCGCCACGATTTCCGTCGCATGGAGCCTTGCTTGGGCGGTAGTTTATTGGAGGATCCGACGTGAATCGAACGCGACTTCTTGAGAATCAAAATTCCGGGCGGTTGCGAGGAAGAGAAGCTGCATCCGTGGCTGGTGTTCGTATCACGGTTGTCCGGGGCGTGAGTTCCACGACCGGTGGCCCGGCACCGGTCGCACGGCACGACCCACGTTCGCTCCGGAGAGTAAACAGCGCCTTCACTTTCAACAAAGGTCACTGGCCAGGTCTATGTCCTTGACTCCCGAAGTGCCAATTCCGAACCCGCCCATTTCAGCCGAAGAGCAGGCGGCTGCCGATTTGCTTGGCGAGCAGGACCTCGAAGCAATTGACGCGTGTATTTTGAGTCATTGCACCGATCGATTCTACAAGGTTGCGCGTATCATGGGACAGACACAGGATGAGCTTGCGCACCAATTCCCAAAGTTGTCATACGTCTTTTACACATACCGTCTCAAGCATCTGGTGGATGCCGGCCGTTTGATTGCGGCGGGAGATGTGTTCAAGATGCGATTTAGTGAAGTGCGTCTTGCACACTAATTGAGAAACAAACTCGCCAAGTGGTTTGGTTGTGAGGGAGACGAGTGGTAATCCGCAGGTGACGGCACTTTGGTTGAGGTGCTTGGCCTTCAGTTTTTTCTCCGCCGCGGCGCAAACGTTCGGGTTATAGCTTCCCGGTATTTGATTAGGTGCCACCGGCAAGCGGGCAGTTCCATGCCCGCCGCTCCGGTTCGGGCGCGGATTGACGCTGGACTCGCTGGACCTCGCGGAGTAGAAGGTCTCCATGGTCGCGGAACCTCATTCCGTTGATGTCTGGGACGTGCATCCCACCACCGGCGCCTCGGCGCTACACCGGCGGCGGAACCCACGTTTACTCCGGAGAGCAAGCACCTCTTCCACTTTCAACCAAAGCCATACTGTCTGAGCGAGTCCACTCGCATGAGCACATTATCCATCGCACTGCCTTGCGAGATTACCTACGAGTGGTCACCAGACCTCGTGAAACTGGGAGCGCGCCGGTTCATCCTTCGCCAAGCAGGACGGAGACTGGTGGTTTTCCTCTGCATCATGGCTGTCCTTGTTGCAGCACTCGCTTTCATGGGCGAGGCGTCTTGGTGGCTGCTCGCGATTGTCGCAGTGTTTCCGCCATTCCTTTGGTTGGTTTACCATTTCAGAGTCACGCGGATTCGCCATGAGATGTCGGACCGCCGAGTTATTGTGCGAGTTCAGCCGGGGAGCAGTGCGAAAGGCGGCTGCAACTTGTATCACGGGTGCGTGACCTCATTCCGAACGATGATGCGGTCGAGCAATGGCGCCCACGCGTCGTCATTTTCGAAGCGGATGGCATTGGTTTCTCCGGCCCGGAGCGGAACTTCAACGCTGACCGTGCCGCGGACGTTTTCGCCGTGGGTGTCGGGAAAGTGAAGGGTTACGCTCGCCGCGCCATTCACGCTCATCTTGGCCATGTGATTGCCGGCGGCCGCGTAGTCAATATCGAGCCGGCAGGTGCCGGCGCCGGGCGCGGCGATGCGGTTGAATTGCAGGGTGTTGGTGGCGCCCCGGCCGATTCCTTCCACGGCGGCCACGCCGGAGAATCCGTCAAGTCTGCAGCGGACATGAGCGAGCCCGGAGAAGGTGTTGTAGGCCGATTCGGCTTCGTAAGAGCGCGGGCGGGACCAATCATACGCGCCCTGCACCGACAACATCACGACGCCGTGCGAGGGCACGTTCCTTGCCCTGTAGCCGTCGAGCACCTCGCCGAGGTTCTCGTGTGCCCACAGGTCACTCACGGTTGCGACCCCGGCTTGCAGCCCCAAATCTGTCCACCGCACCGGAATGTCCAGGGCCTGGTCGGTCCGATTGAGAAGGAGAACCGCGATCCGGCCGGAGGTGAAGCTGCCCAGCGGCTTGGCATAGACCTCCCCCGCACCGTCACACGGCACACGGCGGCCGCTGGCGCCAAGAGGATCTTGGTCAACAGTGATCACCTCCCGATTCTTGAGGATTTCCAATTGAGCCTTGTTGATCACCGGAACCGGCCCGGAGGAACCCAGGTAAGGTGGACGGATGTCGCAGCCGAGGATCAGCGGCGCGCCACGAATGGCCCACATGCTGAAATGCGACTTGGCCTCCTCGTTGGAGATGCCGAACAACCCCACGACCATCATGTCGAGATCATTCCAATGACCGGGCGCCTGGGCCCACCAGTAGGGTTCAGCCGTGTCGAATTCACGCAGGATGTCGGCCCACGTGCCATGCCCCAGACGCAACGTGATGTCACCGCCCACACGCCAAAGGTTGGCCATGCGGGGGGCGAAATCGAAAGGGAAGGTTTCGGGCGTGGAAAGACTGATGACGATCGGTCGCCGCGAGGCGTTGTTGGCCAGCGCATGGCAGATGGCCAGGAAGTTGCCCGGCCCATGGTCGTCGACCTTGATATAGTCCCATCCCCATGCCGCATACTGGTTGGCGTCGGACTGTTCGTGGTGAAATGCCCCGTATTGGGCCGGCTGGCAGTAGCCAAGCTCGCCGATGTCGGTGTAGCCGGCCACCTTGAGTCCTTTTGAATGGATATAATCGCAGACGCTCTGGATGCCATTGGGCCACCGTTGGGCATCCTCGATGATCCGGCCCCGCGCATCCCGACCGGGAGTCGTCGAAGCATTCCACCATGCCCCATCAAAGGCGAGGAGGTAAACGTAGCCGCAATCTTTGAGCCCAGTGCTGACCAACGCGTCGGCGATTTGGCGGGCCAGCGCGTCGCTCGAACCGGGGTGGTCGCCGAAGACATTCCAGCCGGACCAACCCATCGGGGGAAGCGGAGCGTTCTGGGCAACGTTCTGGGCCGGCACCGGCCAGGCATCCAGCCCGTTGAAATGCCGGTTCGCATCATGATACGCGGGAATCTTGAATGGGTATCCCTCCGCGGCGCAGGCCGTCCGATTTGCCACGATCCAACCCGCCGCCACCAGCATGAACAGGCTGCGGCCAATTCGGCGCCATCTCGCACGGCCCATCGGGCGGGATGCGCCCCCCGATACTTCAGCCCGACTTTTCAGAGGCCGGCCTTTTGCCGGCGCATTGCGGATCATAAAAAAGGTCCTCACTTTTGACATGTTCAAGCCTCGCGTTTTTTACACCAATTCCAGGAATGCTGTGGCCAAGGGAGATGAGGTTTCCCGTCACTCCGTTCCTGCGCTCTGATGGGAGAGCGAGGGTGGCCGCCAGCTGGGTGAAGGGCTGCGGATACGGCGGCGACATGATTAATTGCATTGCGCCAACGGTCCCTCCCGAGCGCACAGTTGCCGACGGTGAAAGCATCAAATTCACTCAGACAAAAATGCCGCCAGCCCATTCACGGGCTGGCGGCCTGACGGTTCAAAGCGCTCAAGGCGTTCAAAGCACTTCCGTTTGTCCCGGCAGCGGAATCTTGTAGAGGCCGTTGGCGTCGGGCAGTGATTTCGGCAGCGCATCCCACGCGAGCCGGTCCGGGAACAGGTTCACCTTGGAGTTGATGGCCGCGTCCCACTCGATCATCTGGCCGGAGTAGGTCGCCATGCGGCCGAGAATCGCGGTCATCGTGCTCTTGGCGCCATACTCGGCGTTGTTGATGGGTTTGTTGTTGCGGATGCAGTCGAAGAGCACGTCGTGCTCGACCTGTTGCGGATCTTTCTGCCGTTCGCGGTAGGCCCATTCGGCGCCGCCGGCCGGCCGGATGACGTGGCTGCTGATGGTGGCGGTGCCCTTGGTGCCGGTCACGTGTTCGGACACACTGTTCCAGCAGTCCGGAATGTGGCGGCACTGGCTGAAGAGCCGCGAGCCGTCGGCGTATTCGAACTCCACGAAGTGGTGGTCGAAGATTTCGCCGTAGTCCAGCCCCTTGCGAACCTGGCAGCCGCCCTGCCCCTGCGCGCGCACCGGATAGCCGCCCTTGACCCAGTTGATGACGTCGATGTTGTGGATGTGCTGCTCCAGAATGTGGTCGCCGCAGATCCAGGTGAAGTAATACCAGTTGCGCATCTGGTATTCCATTTCGGTGAGCTTGCGGCCCGCCTGCTTTTCCAAATCCGCCCGCCGGTGCAGCCACGGCGTCTGACCGTCCCAATAAGCGCGCGCCGCCACGATGTCGCCGATGGCGCCATCCTGGATGCGCTTGACGGTTTCGAGGTAGCCGGCCTGGTAGCGGCGTTGCAGGCCGACCACGATCTTGAGGTTCTTCGGCTTCGCCGCTTCCGCCGCCGCAAGCACCCGCCGCACGCCGGGCGCGTCCGTTGCCACCGGCTTTTCCATGAAAACGTGTTTGCCTTGATTGACCGCCTCCTCGAACTGCATTGGCCGGAACCCCGGGGGCGTGGCCAGAATCACCACGTCGGCCAGGGCGATGGCCTGCTTGTAGGCGTCGAAGCCGATGAACTGGCGGTCCGCCGGCACATCGACCTTGTCACCATGCCGGTCAGCCAGCCCCTTCAAGCTGCCGCTCAACCGGTCTTCAAACGCATCCGCCATGGCGACCAGTTTGACGGGGCCGTCGGTGCTCAGTGCCTGGCCCGCCGCCGCCGTGCCCCGGCCGCCACAGCCGATCAGGGCAATTTTGAGGGTGTTGTCTTCCGCGGCGAAGGCGGAGCGCTCCACCGACAGCGCGCCCAGAACGGAGGCGCCGGCCAGCGCGGCCGACGTGGTGCGCAAAAATTCCCGGCGGGTGACGTGTGATTCCGTCGTTTCGTTAGGCTTTGGATTCATGATGACTTTCTGGTTTTAAGGATCGCAAACCGCGTTCCGCATGGCTCTTGGGGTCGCCGCCAATACACCCTGCCGCCGCGAATAAAGCAAGCCGCGACACGCGTCCCGCAAGGAGCGGCACCCCAACACACGGATGCGCCATCAGACTCCGGCCGGCGGAGAAAAATTCAGGCGAATTTCACTCCCCGCGATACACGCAGCGCGCCGTGCAGGTCTCGGCCACGACGATTTCCGTCAGCAACGGCAGCTTGGGTCGGAGCCGGCGCCAGATCCAGGCGGCGACGTTTTCGCTGGTGGGATTTTCGAGACCGGGAATCTCGTTCAAATAGTAGTGGTCGAGCCGGGCCCAAATCGGTTTAAACGCGGCGGAAATATCCGCGTAATCCATCACCCAGCCGAGCTGGGGGTCGCATTCGCCGGCGACAACAATTTCCACCTGGAAACTGTGGCCGTGCAGGCGGCGGCACTTGTGCGTCTTCGGCAGGCCGGGCAACAAGTGGGCGGCCTCGAATTGAAACGACTTGCGCAATTCCATCTTCATAAATTCACAGCTCCAAATCCGTCCAAGTCACCAAATCCGCCAACGCGGGCCGGCCGTCGTGATGCCAGGCCAGGGACGGCTCCTGCATCCGGCCCACGGGACAGACGCGCGTCGCGCCCCACCGTGCCAAGGTGGTGGCCACATCGGTCATGGTGTGTTCCGGCACGGCCACGCCGATCGTGGAAACCTGCTCACGCACCGCGTCCGCCGCGTGCAGAGCCTCGCCGAGATTGGCCACCGGCTTCACGTAAACGAAGCGGTTGAGGCAGGACAATTGGAAGCGCGGATCGGCCTCATACACCACTGTCCACGCCGTGGAATCGGGGCTGGCCCACTGGCGCGTCGCCGCCGAATTGGCCGCGCGAATTTCATAAATGCCCCGCCGCGACGCGATGGCGGCCGCGGATTCGGCGGACGTCGCTCCGCGCGGCTCGGTCGTTTCGCGCCCGGCCAGTTCCGCCGCCAGGAGCTCCGCAAAGCGTTCGCCGTCCACTTCGCCGCCTTGCTCGACGTAAATGACGTGCGGCGACAGGCAGCCCAGTTGATTCCACGCGGTCACATCCGCCGCGGCCCGGCCGACCACGCGGCCCAGGTGCAGGCCGGTCAACACGGATGCCGCAACGAACGCAAAGCTGACCCGATGGCCATAACCGAGAAAGCGCCGCCCGGCCGGCAGGCGCTGGCGGATCAGGGCAAGCGTTTCATCGGTGCCGGTGGCCGTGACGCAACTGGCCTCCGCAAACAACCGCTCCTCCAGCGGCAGATTGCCGCCCCGCCATATGGCCAGTTCAAGACAGGCGGCCAGTTTGGGCTCCGTCTCACGCAGCGAATGAGCGAAGAGCCGCGGCAGCAACGCCGTGCCCGAGGCGCATTTGACAAATTGCGCCGAGCGCACCAGCAGGCCCAAAACCATGCTCATGAGCGCCGGGCTCGGCAAATTTCCCGCCGTCACGTGCACCAGCAATTCCGGCCCCGCCGCCCAAGCGGCCCGCCCATGGCGCATTTCGTGGTCGGTCGCACAAAACGCGTCCAGCCGCGAGCCGTGTCCCAGTTCGGTCACCACGAGCGCATTCAGCTTTTCCGTGGTTAGTTCGCCAAAGAACGCGTCCAGGCCGCGCGCCAATGTTTCACGGGAAAAGCCCAGTTCGGCCGGGCCGGCTTCCAGCGCGAGACGACGAAACTGGTTTTCCGGCTTCAGCCAGTCCGCAGCCAGGGCGCTCAGGGCATTGATCACGCTCGCCGTGTTGCGGTGCGCGAGGTATTGCGCGCGATTCTTTTTCAACGTCTGGCACGCCTCGGTGATCATCCCCGGCGTCAGCGCGGCTTCCGGCGGCAGGTCGGCAAGGAAGTAATTGGGCAGATTCACTGTTCGCAACGGTTGATGCTGATTTAGTGCACGTCCGCCGGCATCAAGGAACAGCCGCGCGGTTCCGCCGCCACGGCGCGGCCAATCAGTTCAAAACCCGCGGCGCGGCGGATGGCCAGGTCCTCCGTTTGCAGGGCGAGCACCGAGTAAACATTGGCGAGGTCGAAAATGCGAACCAGGCCGGATTCGCCCGGTGCGACGTCGCGGCCGGTTTCCGGTGAGACAACCTGGACGCGCGTCCACGACGGAAAGGCAAAGGCGCGCGCCGCCGCGAGCTGATCGTCCGTCGCCGCGCCCGCCACACCATCGTAAGCCTGGGAACTGAGTTCGCTCATGCCGTATTCGCAGACGATATGAGAACACGGGACGCCCAATCGCTCCGTGATGAGCGCGTGCAGCCCGGCTTTGGGCAGTTCCCGCGAACGGCCCTTGTAACCGCCCGTTTCCATCACCCGCGAACCGGCGGGCAAAACCAGCTTCAATCCGCGCGCGGTCAGGGCGTCGAGCAGATGCACGAACGAAAAAGCCGTGCCGAGCAAAACAACGGGACGCGCAACGCTCACCGCATCCTGGACCGTGTCGATGACACGTTGGCTGTCCAGCAGCCAGCTCCCGTCCGCAGCAACCGTGCCGCAAAACATCGTTGGGCTTGCGCCAACCCGCTGGCGAATCGTTTCAAACATGTGCACCAGCGAAGAACGCGGCACGCTCGCCAGCGGCGGCGTCAGGGCCAGCAACTGCCACCCGCCCACGGTTGGCGCCAGACCGGCCAGGAGGTGTGCCCCAAAACCCGCCCACAACGACGCCTCATAAAGCGCCAGCGATTCGGCACAATGAAAATGCCGGCTGCGTTGCGTGCTGGTCGTGCCGCTGGACTGGAAGAACATCGTGCGGGCGGACGCCGGCAGACAGGTCAGCTCGAATTCCTTGAACGCAACCGCGGGCAAGGCGGGAATCTGCGACCAATGATGCACAGACTGAGGTTCCACTCCGCGCGCCTCACATGTGCGGCGCAGGACTCCGTTGTGCGCGAACTGCAGCCGGAACAGTTCCAGCGCCAGCTCGTTGAACGGCGCATCGGTCAAGACCGTCGCACCGGAGGATTGGAGCCGGATGGCTTCGCGCACACGCGCGGCAAAGCTGTGGAGGTCGTTTAGCATGCGGTTTTTGGTTTGAGAAGGGCTGGTTTTCCGCCACAGCCCGGAAAAGGAGTATGATTTTGCCGGCCTCGAAGCAAGCCCGCGTCCGGCTTCAACCGCCCATGACCTGGTTGACTTGGTTGAAGTAACCGGTCCAAAACTTGATCACCTGCCACGCGATGTAGGCCGCGACCAGTCCGTAAAGAATCGCCGGCCCAACGCGCGCGGCCATTTGCAACTGACTGGTGCCCTCGTCCG
This sequence comes from Verrucomicrobiia bacterium, assembly GCA_035765895.1. Classification (NCBI taxonomy): domain Bacteria; kingdom Pseudomonadati; phylum Verrucomicrobiota; class Verrucomicrobiia; species Verrucomicrobiia bacterium. The sequence goes on from DASTWL010000051.1 coordinate 20,667, forward strand.
CATAATACCGATGCAGGCGATGCAGCGTTTCGTCCAATGAACCGCTGATTTCACCGCTCGTGTAGAGATTGGCGAACGTCTCCGGAAACAGGGCTGACGCCTGCACCAACTCGGCCGGCGTCTGTCCCATGGCAAGACCCGGACGCCACGTTTCGACCGTGCGTTCCAAGGCCGGTGAGCCGCTGGCCGCCGCGGCCAGCGGCCACGCCTCATCAATGGTTTCGCCCGCATTGATCATCGCTTCCAAGGCCGCAGCGGTGCGCGCCAGCGCCAGTTTGCGCCGACCCGCGCCGACCAGCGGAATCCACGTGATGATTTTTTCGAACGTGCTGCGCCAGGCCCGCCCGCGTTTGCCCTGCGACAAAAAGACGGCCAGCAGCGCCAGCACATACAACGGCGCCAGCACGCCGACGGTCTTCAAGAGGTAGGCCGGGAAATTGCCCGTCAGGAACAGCTCGGGAAACGGCAGGATGAAAATGGCCCCGTGCAACAGGAAGACCGGATACGCCAGCGCGCCCAGAATCCGCCGGGCCAGGGTAGCCCGCCCCTGGTAAAAATCCGTGAGCATCGTGAACGTCTGCACAAGCCGTCCGCTGCGCTCGCCTGCATGGAGCAACGCGATGTCAAACTCCGGCAGCAGATCGCGTCGCCGGCCAAAGCTTTCACTGACCGTTGCCCCCGCCTCCAAATCCACCAGCATCTGCCCGATGAAGGGCTTGAAGGCGCGGGAGGGTGGTGCCCGGTGCAGTTGCCGCAGCGCAACAGGCAGCGGCAGCCCGGCAGCGGTAAGCTGCCCAAGCTGATGATAAAAATTCGCCCGGCGCGCGAATTGGCCGGGCGTGAAGAGCATGGGAGGAAGGCGCGCCCCAAGGACGCGGATGAGCTTCAGGCCAGCGCGCCGTCAATCAACGACTTCAGCTTGGGCTTGCCGCCGGACGCGCCGAGATGCTGGGCAACAACCTGGCCGCCTTTGAAGACGAGAAACATCGGAATGGAACTTACCCGAAACTGGGCGGCCAAATCCTGGTGCTCATCCACGTTGAGTTTGGCGACCTTCGCCTTGCCGGCGTATTCGCCCGCCACTTCATCGAGCGCAGGGGCGATCATTTTGCAGGGACCGCACCACTCGGCCCAAAAGTCCACAAGCACCGGGACGCTGGACTTGAGAACTTCCGTTTCAAAATTTTCCGAGGACAGAGTGACAATGTTTGGAGAGGCCATGATTCGTTTGACAGTTGACGTTTGAAAAATAAAAGGCGGAGCTTGCGCCCCGCCCGGGAAAGCGATCCGTGATCAGAGCAACCAGCCGAGGTAAACCGTGCTGCCAACGGCAATCAAACCAACCACCGCCGCGGCGATGGCCAGAATGGAATCGACAGGGCTCAACCTGGCCGCAGCGGCCGGAGCCGGAGCGCGGCGCGGGGCCGCAGCCGCAGCGGGAGCTGCCGCCGGAGCGGCGGTCGGACGGCCCGCCGTTGGTGCCGCTGTTGCACGCAGAGCCACCGAAGGCGCGGGCGCGGCGGCCGGCGCACTGAACGACGGCGCGGGAGCCGCCCCACCGGCCGGCCCGCCCGGAGGCAAAGTCGGCAATTTGATGGTCGGCGCCGCCGAGGGCTTGGGCGGAAGATTAATGCGAACGGTTTCCTTCTTCGGCTGGACCTTGCCGGTTTCCTTCTTGGGCGGCACCGCGCCCGCCGGCACGTTGGGAATGTTCTCTGCCATAGTGATTTTGTGAGAGGAAGCTAGGTTCCGCCTTTCCGGGTGTCAAATGCTTATTCGGCCGCCGAAACGGGTCAGGCCTTCTCTTCAATCAATTCCCGCCGGGCGCCCGTAAGCAGCTGTTCGACGAAGGCCGTTGAATACACGCCGCGGCGGAAATTGGGATCCTGCATGATCGCCTGTTGGAAGGAGATGGTCGTCTTGATGCCCGAGATCATGTATTCGCCAAGGGCGCGGCTCATCTTGTCCATGGCTTCGCGCCGGTCGCGACCGTAGGTGATGAGCTTGCTGATCATTGAATCATACGTGGGCGGGATCGTGTAACCGGCATAAGTGTGGGTATCCACCCGCACGCCGCGGCCGCCCGGTTGATAATACATTTCGATGCGCCCAGGACTGGGCCGAAATTCGTCGAAGGGATCCTCGGCGTTGATGCGGCACTCGATCGCATGCCCCTTGAACTGGATGTCGCTCTGCGTGTGTTTCAACGGCTCGCCCATTGCGATCATGATCTGGTAACGCACCAAATCGATGCCGGTGACTTCTTCAGTGATCGGATGCTCGACCTGAATGCGCTTGTTGACCTCAAGGAAATAGTAATTGCCCTGTTCATCCACGATGAACTCGACCGTGCCAGCATTGGTGTAATTCGCCACCTCGGCGATTTTGACGGCCGCCTTGCCCATCTTCTCCCGGAGCTTCCGGAATTTGTTCTCGATCAGCGGCGAGGGCGTCTCTTCCACCACCTTTTGGTTGCGGCGCTGAATGGAGCAATCGCGTTCCCCAAGATGAATGATGTGCCCCTTTTGATCGGCGAGAATCTGAAACTCAATGTGGTGGGGATTCTCGATGAATTTTTCGATGTAAACACCCGAATTACCGAAGGCCTTTTCCGCCTCGGTGCGCGCCGTGTGAAAACCTTTCACCAGCGAAATATCGTTGTGCGCCGCGCGCATGCCGCGACCGCCACCGCCGGCCACCGCTTTGATCATGACCGGATAGCCAATGCGTTTGGCGACAGTCAGCGCATCCTGCTCGCTCTCGACCAACCCTTCAGAACCCGGAGGCAACGGCACGCCGGCCTTCTTGGCCAGGGCGCGGCTGATCGCCTTGTCCTCCAAGGCATTCATGGCCCTCGGTCCCGGTCCGATGAAGCGAATGTTGCAACTTTCGCAAACCTCCGCGAAGTGGGCATTCTCCGACAAGAAACCGTAACCGGGATGAATCGCGTCCACGTCGGCGATTTCCGCCGCGCTGATGATGCGATCAATGCGCAGGTAGCTCTCGCTGGCCGGCGCTTTGCCGATGCAAATCGCCTCGTCAGCAAGCTGGACGTGCATCGAGTTGACATCCGCCTCGGAATAGACGGCGACCGTGCGGATGTTCAACTCCTTGCAGGCACGGATGATGCGGACGGCAATCTCGCCACGATTGGCGACTAGAACCTTTTCAAACATTCGGTTTGCCTGGGCTTTGGTGATCTGAGGTTGCGAAAGGCCGGGGTCAGAGGGGGCGCACTTTGAACATCGGCTGCCCAAATTCGACGGGCTTGGCGTTATCGATCAGGATTTCCGTGATGACGCCTTTCACTTCGGCTTTGATTTCGTTCATCACCTTCATGGCTTCGATGATGCAAACCACTGTGTCCGGCCCCACTTCCGTTCCGACTTCAACATAAGCGGCGGATTCCGGCGAAGGTGAACGATAAAACGTGCCAATCATCGGCGACTTGATCTCAATCCCGCTGCTGACCGGGGCGGGTGCCGCCGCGGCCGCACCGGGCGCAGCCGCGACCACTTGGGGCACGTAAGAGATTTGCGGGACATCGTCCCCCACCGCGACAGGCGCAGAGCCGCCGCTTCGCTTGAGTCGGATCTTGAAGCCTTCCTTTTCCATTTCGAACTCCGCAACGGAGTTCTTCTTCATCAAATCAATAATGGCTTTAATGTCCTTAAGGTCCACAGCGATTCCTCAAAGTTGGTTTTTTTGCCACAAATGTCCCCCAAGCAAAAAAGCAGAAGCCGAATTCGACTCTGCTTGGACACTTGTTTCAATTCGGGAGGAGTGTAACGGAGGCAAAACCGGCAGGTCAAGCTCGGCGTGAGGCGGCACCCTCACCAAATCGAAGGCATATAATCCCAAAAAACCTCTCACTTTGACTTTTCGATAACGATAACAGCCGCAAAAAGCCCTAAAACGTAAGATTCGGCCCCAAACCCACCAATCACTCCGCGACACACGGGAGCAATCAACGATTCCCGGCGAAACTCCTCCCGGGCATGGACGTTGGACAAATGAATTTCAATCGTCGGCACAGCGACCGCCGTGATCGCATCACGAATGGCGACGCTAGTGTGGGTGTAAGCCGCAGCATTGAAAACGATAACGTCAAAGCTACCCTTGGATTGCTGAATCCACGTGACCAATTCCCCTTCAATATTCGACTGACGGAACTCAATTTCGACCCCCCTTTCAGCCGCCACCCGCCGCACTTTGGCCTCAATGTCCGCCAAAGTCAGACTGCCATAGACCCCGGGCTCGCGTTGCCCGAGCAGATTCAAGTTTGGCCCGTTTAGAAAGAGAACTTTCATGGCAAAATGCTAGGTGTCGGCGTTCGGGTTGTCGAACCTTAAGCCGGCTTGGGCCAGGAGCCATCCCGCCAAGGCAAACCAACACCAGGCGGTTGCTGGAATGTAAAACCCGAACTCCAACGTGGCTTGGACTGCAAACCCCAGCAGCCCCAGCCACGTTCCAAAAACCAGCCAATCCCGAGACGCCCAAGCGGTCCGGGTCTTGAACAACACACCAACCACCAAAGCGGTGAACAACAAGCCGGCCAAAATGCCCGAGTCCGACGCCTGTTGGAGATAATCGTTGTGAACCAGGCGGGTCATTTCGGCATCGGGCGGTTTCACCGCTTCATATACGGTTGCAAAGGTTCCCGGCCCGCTACCCAGCAGGGGATGATCCCGGATGTTTAGCCATGCCGCCCGTGCGTAGTCGGCGCGCGCCACCACGCTGGTCGCGCCGCGCTGGAAAAAGCCCAGATAACGCGCCAGGAAGCCGGTCAGCCCCAAAACCAGAAAACCGGAGGCAATCATGATTTTAATCCGCCGCGACGTTGGCAGGCGAAACATGGCAATGACGGACAGAAACAAAGCAATCAGCCAACCGCCCTTTGACCCGGACCAAACGAGGCAGCCAAGCGCACCCAAACCGACGACGCCGGCCAGAAACCAACGGGCACCCGCCGTGATCCGGTTCTTTGCGACGGCAATCGCCCCAAGGACCACTGGCGTCAACAACAGCAACGCTCCCGCCAGGGAATTCGGATAAAACAGCGTCGCAAAAATACGATCGCTGTTCATCTTCTTCAAAAGGTCGGGCGACACCTCCTTCAACGTGGGATAAATGTAGGTGAAGAAATACACCCGTGACTCCTGAAGCCCGCCCCAACGTTGTTGCCATCCAGCCGCCAGCACGACCACGAACGCGCCGATGAGCCCCAGGAAAAATGGCCACGGTTTGCTCACCCGCCCCAGCACCAGCAGCCCCGCATAAAAGCAGCCCACACACGCAACAAGATGCAGCCAGGTGGGGTTGCTGACTTTGGCGTTCAAGGTCCAGACGACTGACAGCGTAACCCAGACCAACCAGGCCAACGGCAAAAGCAGCAACGGCAACGGCAAGCGTGCCGGACGACGGACTAAAAAAATGCCAATCAGCCCGATCACACAAAGCAATCCACGTCCGTAACGCGCTGGCCATGCCGTCAGGATCCATTCCCAGAAGCCGGTGGGGGTTGTCACCAGTTGCTCCAACACCGGCGGGTTGGGAAACTTCAACAACGCGAGCCCCAAAACCACGCCAAACAAGGCCAGGAAAAGGCGCAACACAACGGCATCGTCGATCTTGCCCGGGTTGTGAGAGGGCGCCATGGGCTCAGGTCAGAAGCTTAGTTCCAGCAACCCCACCTCCAACGCCAAGGCCTCCTGAACATTCGTGTGGAGCAGCCGTTGCGTGCGCTCGACCACGTGCAAATTATCCATGGATTGCGTGCTCGTCAGGCGCGCCGCCACCTCCTGCGACGCCAGGACCTGAGGAAAACTGAGCAGTTCCTTTTCCGCCCCCAAGGTCAGCAGCCATACGTCCCGAAGCCACCATTGCAAGACGCCCAGCCAGTCGTTGCGTTGTCGGCGGTATTCGGCTTCGACGGCGGCATTGAGTTCATCTTCCCACTTTTCGCGCAGCGCCTTGTCCGCATCGGCGTATTTTCCCAACGGCGATCTCGCCGAGACGGTTTCTTTGACCGTTTCCCGCATGACATTCAATTCCTGCAAGAGCGAGCCCAGCAATTGATAGCGGGCCAGCAGGCTCTTCTGCTCGCGCGCCGCCAGTTGGGCAAACCGCTCCAGCCAGTCCATTTGCGCCGGCCCAAAGCGCTTCGTCCCATCACCGCCGAAGTTCAAACGCAGACAGCGGGACTCAATCGTTTCCAGAATTCGATCCGGTTCGGTGGTGGTCAGGATGATGATGGAACGCGCCGGTGGCTCCTCCAGTGTTTTTAGAAATGCGTTGGCGGAACCGGTGTTCAGGCGGTCGGCGGCGACAACCACCGCGACTTTCCAGACAGCCTCGGTCGGCTTGAGATTGATTTGGTGCATCAGATCGCGCATCTGCTCCACGCCGATGAGACGCGATTTTGATTCCGGCCGCACCCAGTGCACATCGGGGTGATTTCCATCCTCAATTTTGCGGCACGCCAGGCAGGCATCGCAGCAATCCAGCGCCGCCCCGTTCGCCGCGCGCTGAACCGGTTGCTGGCAGTTGAGGGTTTTGGCCAGTTGCCGGGCCAGGGCTTCGAGATCATCAAGCTCCGTCCCGCCGAACAAATAGCCATGCGCCAAACGGCCGCGCTCAAGCGAGCGCTGCAACAGTTCAACTCCATGTCTGCCCTGTGGATAATCCTTAAATGCCATAACTAAACTGAAATCGACCAGCGCGCCGCCGCGCTTTTCCCGACCGCGGAATCCGTTGCCACTTCAGCGCTTGAACGAACGGGCAACATCACCCGCAACCGGGCGCCCCACCTTCTTCGCTGCCGTTGAACCGGCGGTCAACCTGTCAAGTTGCGCCGCCCAAGCTGCGGCATCCAGCGGCAATTCAACGGTTCGGTCTTGCAAGGACGAATACACAATCGCGTTCGCCAGTTCCACCGCGTGAATCCCGTCCTCGCCCGGCGCCATCAGTGGCTCGCCGTGCAGGATGGCGTTGACGAAGTTCTGGAGCAACACCGCATGCGGTTGGGGCGCGTTTGCAAACGGCACCTCCCGGGTTGTGGCCCCCGGCCGGCCAAATGCCTGGTCGGTGGACCGGCTGAATGCAACCGCATCGCAATCATTCTCCGTCAACCACAGCTTGTCCTCCTCCAAGCGCAGGCGCCCGCAGGTGCCGGAGATTTCGAGCCGGTTCGTTCCCGGCGCTTCGCCCGTGCTGGCGACAAAGGTTCCCGTCGCGCCGTCGGCCCACTCCAGGCAAGCCGTAACGTCGTCCTCCACTTCAATGTCATGAAAACGGCCAAAGTGGCAAAAGCCACGGACGCGGGCGGGCATGCCAACCAGCCACTGAAGCAGGTCGAGGTTGTGCAGCGACTGGTTCAACAGCACCCCGCCCCCTTCTCCGCGCCAGGTGGCCCGCCACGCACTGCTTTGGTAATAGGCTTCAGGCCGGAACCAGTCAGTGTTGATCCAGCTCACGCGCACCAACGAGCCGAGCGCACCGGATTGCAGCAATTCGCGAATCGCCTGATAACGCGGCTCGGCGCGCAATTGTGACATCACGCTGAATACACATCGGGAGTTTTTTTGATGCGCGGTGATGAAGCGTTCGGCGTCCGCCTTGTGCGCGGCGACCGGCTTTTCCACCATTACATGCAACCCTGCCGCCAGCGCGGCCATTCCGATTTCGGAATGCTGCCAGTGCGGGGTGGCAATCAAGACCGCGTCCACCAGCCCGGAATGAATCAGCTGGTCCGCGTCGTCGAACGCGGCGGCTGTTTTGAAATCCGCGCGCACGGCTGGCTGGCGCGAACAAATCGCCACCAGCTCACACTGCGAAACCCGGCCCGCGCGCACGTTACCGGCGTGAAACCGGCCGATATTGCCCATCCCAATGATGCCCAAACGAACGGTTTTCATTGCTTCAAGCCAGCCACAAGGTCAGCAGCGGCGCCCAAATCAAGCTTGGCAGGTAATCTGCCACTTCGACCCGCCTCACTTCGAAGATGAGCAACGACACGGCAAAGATCAGCAAGCCGACCGTCGCGTTGACCGGATCAACCAAATGATGCGCGCTCAACCAAGGCAACGCCAACAACCCGACCGCCAGGGAAATCGTCCCTTGAAATGCCAGCACGGGTAAAGCGGATAAAGCAACGGTCCACCCGAACAATGCGACGAAGCTGAACGCAGCCAGCCCGTCCATCACCGCCTTGATCAACAACGGCAGCGGTCCCGCACCAAGCGACTCGGAAATGGCGCCAAGGATTCCCAACGGTGCCGCGCAAAACAATGCGGAACAAACGTTGACCCCGTCGGAATACCCCCCTCCCCGACCAGGGGTCGCGGCCGCAATCCGACGACGAGCGAACTGACCCAGACGATTGGAAAGCTTTTGAAGCTGCAAAAGACGCCCGACCACTTTGCCAAGCACCATCGCGAGCAGAACGACGGCAAGTTGCCACAGGATATGTCCCGGTGTGCCGTTAAGGCTCTTCCATGTCAACCACACCCCAGCAAAAGCCGCGGCCGCCCCCAAAACCGCCTTCAGGAAGAACTGATTCTCCACCGAAAACGGCCGCTTCCGCAGGCACCCCACACCCGTCCCGAGAACAATTGCCCCCGAATTGATGAGGGTCCCCAGCAAGAGCAACGCATTCACGAACCTACTGAAGCAATACCAAGTGTCGGTTCAAAGCGTAAAATGATTTTGTCCTGAATGCGATTCGGGGAAATTTCGCCATTGCATTTCTAGCCAACCACCGGCAATGTTTCCGCCCCTCGGTCGGGGCGTAGCGTAGCCTGGCTAGCGCGCTTGTTTCGGGTACAAGAGGTCGTGAGTTCGAATCTCACCGCCCCGACCATTTTTCCCTAGGGTTTTCGAGAAAACGCTAGAAATCCTCACGAAATCCTCACACAATAGCCGACATGAGCAAGAAGCGCATGTCGTTCCCCATGGACGTGCCGAGCGGGTCGGTCACGGTCAAGATCTACAAGGTCCGCAACAAGGTTTACCTCAAGAAATCCAAGTCGGGCCGGGTTGTGAAGGCGAAACGGTTCGGCTACACGGTGTCGTATTTCGCAGGCAACAAGCGGTGCTGGAAAATGTTCGCAGACTTCCAAGACGCTTACAATCATGCCAAATCACAGGCGGACAAACTTTCCCAAGGCGAGCATGACGCCCTCCGGCTCGGCGCAGAGGAGGCGCGGGCCTACGTCAATTGTGAGATGCTGGCCAAGGCGACCGGCCTCCCGCTCGAAGTGCTGGTGAAGGATTACATCGAGGCGTGGACCGTCCTCGGCGGGCGCGCCACCCTGCCGGAAGCCGCCCGGGAATACGTGCAGCGCCACGGGCATATCAAGGTGAAGAAGACCGTGCCGCAGGCCGTGGAGGAAATGATCGCCCAGCGCGAAAAGGACGGCACGAGCGACGCCTACCTGAAGGTGCTCAAGGTTTACCTCGGTCAGTTCAAGGAGAAGATCGCATGCAACGTGGGGTCGGTGACGACCGCCATGCTGACGGGATACTTCCGCGAGCTGCCGGTGTCGCCGCGCAGCAAGAATAACGCACGGGCGACCATCGGGGCGTTCTTCAAGTTCTGCAAGGAGAACGGCTGGCTGCCGCGTGACCATGAGGGCATCGCCAACGTGCCGAAGTTCAAGGACCGGGGCTCGGAGGTCATCGAGATTTATGCGCCGAAGGAACTGGTGGAAATCCTCACGGTAGCGCGTGAGGAAATGATGCCCTTCCTGACCATCGGGGCGTTCGCAGGGCTGCGGACGGCGGAGATCGAGCGGCTGGACTGGTCGGAAGTGCATCTGAAAGACAAAGAGCCGTTCATCGAGATCAAGGCGGCGAAGGCGAAGACGGCGAGCCGGCGGCTCGTGCCGGTCTCGGCGAATCTGGCGGCGTGGCTGGATAAACGGCAGAAGGAACACGGCCGCGTGTGGGGCTATGAGAACTCTGCCAAGCAGATTGCCTGGCTGATGGAGGATGTGACGGAGGCGCGGGCGATGGCGGCCATCCATAGGGCCGCGGAAAAGGCCGGCGGCAAGCGCTGGACGCAGGAGGAACTGGACGCAGCCCACAAGGCGCGGCGCAAGACGGAGCGGGCCGCGTTCGCGGAGCGCCGGGAGAAGGCGATTGCTGAGGGGCACAAGCCGCCGGATGAACCGCTGGAACAAGTCACGGCGCTGCCAGACGGGACGGAAGTGAAATACCAGCGGGCCGAGTGGAAGAAGAACGCGCTCCGCCATTCGTATATTTCCTATCGCCTGGCGGAGATCCATGACGTGGCCAAGGTGGCGTTGGAGGCGGGCAATTCGTCGCAAATCATTTTCCAGCACTACCGGGAACTGGTGCGGGAAAAGGATGCGAAGGCGTGGTTTGGCATCGTGCCGGGTGGTGACAAAGGACAAAAAAATGAAAGAACCAAATGATGGCAAGGCGGGCGATCAGGAGGTCGCGAGATTGCGGGGACAGTTAAAAGAAGCGAGTGCTTTGCTCTCCGCGATCGCGGGCGCGGCGTTCCAACCCAGCGGAGAGGGAAGCAAGAAGGACGCGGTGAAGGCATTCATCTCGCGGCATGCTTGGAACATCCACGCCCGCGGAGAGGATATCATAACCATGTCGGGTGCGGGCCGAACTGGCGCTTTGCCAATCATCAACAGGGCCGCACTGGAGAGTTTGTTCTTCCTGGCGGCGGCGGCAATGAGGCCGGAATATGTATTCCAGAAAATCCTCCACGAAATTGCGGAATACAAAACACGCTACGCGTATCTCGAGGATAACAGCCATCAATTAGACGAGGCGGTGCGGCGCGAGTTGGACGAATTTGAACAGGGGGTGCGAGCTACAGCCCAACGCACCGTCACGGAAGCGATAGCCCCACGGAAATGCTCGGCGTTGGACGCGGCGCAACAGGCCGGCATGGAGGAGCTTTATCGAATGCACTACTGGGGAACCAGCAACACCGTTCACGCAAACATTTTCGGATTGCAGACGGAAGAAGACAGAGAGGCGGAAGATGTTGCGCAAGACCTGGTGTTCTGCGTGTTTATGCAAATCAAGACCGGTGAAATATTGAACAGCGCCTACTGCGGACGTGATGATTTCAAAAAACGGATAGCGGCTATCAATGGTGGCGGTTTTACGGAGTGAATTGAAACCTTGGCGTGCTACCAACGATGAAGGTTGGCGAAGTGTCTCCGCGGGCTGCGACCGATAAGCGGGTGTTCCGACCGCCATCAGCGGAGCGGGCGGAACATTGCGGTGACGTTCAACACTATGCCGGCGGATCGGGCGGTCGCCGGGGTGTGCTCACCTAGAGTGCGAAGTGGCGGCCAAGGTCATTTTCGCGAGGTAGCGTTGAACACTGCCAGCGGTGATTCGTAGTGTCTTTTCGTCGAGTTGAAGGCCGGTGATCTTGCGGGTTTTAATCAGGTCGAGGACAAACGTGTCGTCCACGCTTAGAAGTTCGGCAACCTTGGAAACGGTGTAGAGGGGTTGCACGCCGGCTTCGTCTTCGACGAGGCTCAACTTCTTATCAATGTGCAACTCCATCAGATGAACCAGATGGCTGCGGTCTTTCAGCCGGGCGAGTTCGATCGGTGTAGTTCCGGAGGCATCAGGAATGTCAGGATCAGCACCGTGAGCCAACAAAAGTTTTACCATCTTGGCCGAACCTTTGAGCACTGCTTCATGAAGGGCTGTGTCGCCACCGACCATCCCGTGTTGGGCTTGGTGGCTTTCATCGGGGCGGTTTGGGTCAGCGCCGAACTCAAGGAGAAGCGTGACCATTTCAGCGGAGTCGCGCCAAACGGCCATTGCCAAAGGGGTGTTGTAGTAAGGAAGGTCTTCCTCCTTGTGAACATCTGCACCTGCGTTCAGGAGTTGGCGCGCACGTGCGAGGTGGTTGCAGGCGATTGCTTGATGCAGGGTGCATTTGCCTCCCCGGTCAATCAAGAGCGAGGCCAATTCCGTGTGGTCGCGAATGAGCGCACAGTAAACAGGCGCAGAACTGCCGACGTGGCCGTGTGTGACGTTTGCGCCGTGGTCGAGCAACCATTGAACGATCTCGGTGTGACCGGCTTCTGCGGCGTGACAGAGGGGAGTGCGCTCACATTCGTCCAACGCATCAACTTCAGCTCCCAGTTTAACCAGTTTGGCAATGATTTCGATGGGAGCACCAGAAGCGGCAGCGACATGAAGTGGCGTCGTGTGCCAACGCTGCGGCAATTTTACGTTGGCGTTTTTCTTGATCAGGTAGCTGGCGATAGGCCAGTGACGATGGTGGAGGGCGATGCAAAGTGGCGTTTCGCCGTCGAAAATTTCCTGAATATTCTCCCCAGCAGCCACGTGCGATTTAACGGCCACCAAATCACCGGCGGCAGCCGCCGCATGTAGCGACAACTTTGCGGCTGAGTGACCGCCTTTTTTGGAGAGGAGATTCGCGATCTGGCGGTGGTTGTGTTTCATGGCAATGTCAAAAGGGGTTTGCCACAAGTCGGTGACGGCGTTGACTGCCGCTCCAGTTGCGAGAATGGCGGAGGCGACGTCCGGATTGCCGCACTTGGCGGCGACGTGGAGCGGCGTCCAACCGTGGTAGAAAACGACTTTCTCCTTCGGTGAAGTCCGCAAGATTTCAGCGACTTGTTTGGCGTCGCCTGTTTTGATGGCCTGGCGAAGTTGTTTGGAATTCATCATACGCCAACAATTTATCACAGCGGCAACGCTGGGAGCGGCTGTGTGCGGTGTGGGCGATAAGAGCCGGGCCGGAGGCTGCGGTCCGATGGAGTGGTCAATTAGCGGTAACGGGCGGCGAGTTTGCCGGAGCGCGTGAGGATGCCGGTGTCGATTAACGACTGCACGAGTTCCTGGTGTGACATGCGCCGGACGCGCTGAACCGTGCGGCGCATGGCGGCGACGATTGCTTCCGGGGTCGGCGGCAAGGACGGGCGAATTGGTTTGGCAGCGTTGCGCTTCGTGGGGTCAGTGTGATCCGGACGGCGGGAGCGTCAACCGGAAATCTGCTGACGCGGTAAAGCCAGGGCTGGGCGAGGGACTGGCGTTTGTGTATTTTTGCGGGCGACCATGAAAGCAGAACTGGCGAAGAAATGGCTGGGGAAGCTGACGAAGCTGAACGCGGCGGCCGGGCGCGGCAAGTGCCGCGGCAAAGCGCCGCACAAGCCGCTGCTGCTGCTTTGCCTGCTCGACATGGCCGAGGCCGGCGAGTTCACCGGGCGGAATTTCACGCGCACGGCCGGACTGGTGCTGCGGTTCAAATCCTACGGGGCGCTGGTGTCGGAGCGGTGGCCGACGCGGCTGGATTTGCGGATGCCATTCTTCTATCTGCGCACGCAAGGATTCTGGCAGGCGTTCACGCTGGAGATGACGGCAGCGCAGTCGCCGGAATCGTGCTTCGTTTGCAAGTTGCACGAGGAATTCTTCGATCTGCTCGGTGATGCCGATTTCCGTTTGAAGGCGCGACTGTTGCTGGTGTCGCGATATTTCGAGGCGCGCGAACGGGTGGCGTTGCTTGAAAGCCTCGGACTGTGCGCCGATGGCGTGGCGAAAGCGGAACATCGTATCGCGGCGTTGAATGAGGAGGCGGAGGATGCAGCTCGGAAGAAGGGACGAAGCGCGCGATTCGCGGTGCAAGTCGTTTCGCGTTACAAGTTCACCTGTGCGCTGACGGGCCTGTGCTGCCTCACGACGGATGGCGCGGCGATTGTGGATGCGGCGCATATCGAGCCGTTCGCAGATTCGCAGAATGACGACATTGAGAACGGACTGGCCCTGTGCAAGAACGCGCACTGGATGTTTGATGAAGGGCTGTGGTCGGTGCGCAACGACGGGCGCGTGATCCTGTCAACGCAGCGATTCACGGAAAACGGGCCAGAGGGATTGCGCCTGCAACCGTATGCCGGGCGGCTGTTGCAATTTGCCGCAGGTGTCACATTGAGGCCAAAGCCAGAGTATTTTGCGCGCCATCGAGCCGCGCATTTGATTACGCCATAATTTTTGACTGCATTGGGCGGGATTGTCGTGCATCCTTTACGTCCGGGTGGACGACGCATTCGATACAATCCGAAATCAGCGTGTCCGGGCTGCGAGCGCCTCCGCAGGCCGGTTTCCCGACAGGTATCTCTGTCCGGTGTGCCAATCGGAGGTGTTTTATGCTGCTGGGGCATTTCAGTCTCCCCATTTTCGTCATCGTCCAGGCAGTGACGATGACGAATGTGAGCGCCGTGCGAACAACTTTCACAGGGATGTTCCTCTTTCACAGCATGAATATGAACATTTGGATGCTGTCTTGGTGGCCACACAGTCACCTCATGCCCAAGAAACTTCGGTTGCATTTGCGGTGAGGTTTCGGCCGGCGTATCAGGCTGGCTTTGTCCATTTCATTGCAGGGGAGAGTTCGGTTCCTTACACAATCCATCCCAATCTCCGACAGCAGTATTTTCAAATTACCACAGCGGAAAAAAACTATCTCGTCAAAGCGCATCTGAACGGAAGACAACACGAATTGCACATTGTCGAAGGCTTCGAAGAAGAACCTGCGGTGTTCCGGGCTTCCGATCGTGAAGCTGTTCGTATCCCGAAACACCGGATTCTCAAGCCGGGCGCATACATCGTCGTAAGCAGAAAGGTCATTTCCAATTTCCACCCGCTGGTGCAGCCAAAATCCATAAAAACGATTCGCGGGGTATACGCAACGCTGATTCAGATCCCTGAAGATCCAAGTTGGCAAGTGCGGCAAAATCTTCAGGCAATTCTTCATTTTGAAATTGCAGCCAAGATTGCCGACTACGGTTTCTTTGCTCCATTTAGTGCGTATGAATTGGCTCCAGACTGTTGGGAAATCTCCAAGGATGCTGAGGTTGCGATCCGCATCCGAGTCTCAAGAAATCTCGTGCCACGATACACCCAATTGTTGGTGCAGGAGCGGCGGTCCGGTCATTTGACAACGAATTACCTGTCGTTGAAAGACGACGCGGATACGTTCACGATTCAGAGTCCAACAGGTAAATTGAGGCCCGACATAATTCGTGTCGGCCTCGCGCATCCGGTTCGATTTCTATTTGAAATTCGCTTTTCAAATGACTGCGCTTTGCCTCAGAGCGCAAACATTGTGTTCAAATTCGGCAAATCTCCCGACACCCGCATGCGCCTGACTTGGACGGCGCATGAGTTGGCATCGACGCTGATCAATGCAAGTCGGGGTAATGGGGAATTGCTGTCAGTCGTCTTTCCGAAAGCCATCCAACTCAGCATTAGTGACCGGGGTGGCCGCCGGCTGAAAATTACGCAAGACGACACTGCGAGGCAGATTGTCTCGTTTCTTCGAAGTGGAAAGTTTCCCTGTTGTTTGTCGGCGTTGGGCTATCCCGATGTTGTTCTGAAGCGTCAGCGCACAGTGCGCCAGCGCCCCTTCATCACGAAGCAGTCCACAAATGTAAAACCTCGCTCACATTACCAGGCGCGGCTTTTGAACGCTTTTAATCGTGGCCGGGTTTCTGCATACTCAATCAGATCCATTGCTTATGAGTGAAATCCGAAAAGTGATAGGCGTTTTTGATCAACTTGTGGCAAACAAGAATGGAATCGCCTTTCCATCGGTTCGCGTGTGGATCAGGGGGGCTAACGATTACGAGACGCGCGGTTTGGAGCAATTGTTTCCAGAGCGTGGGACAGTATACTTGCACGTTTCAGCTTGTGAAAATCAACACCCCCTGCGGAATCAAGTGGGCCTTTTCAACTGCGTTGAATCGCCAGGGCAAAGTGCCGCATGGAAGGTAAATACCACATCGAAGCATCTTGCGAAAGTAGTGGATTATCCCGCGTGGGAGAGTAAACCGGGGCACCTGGCTTTTTGGGAGTGGTTGGCGGGATACAAAGAATCGCTACCTTGCAACATTTTGTTGAGTCAAGGCATTGCCTATGTGCGCCGAGGAAAGCGAGAACTTATAGGGCCGTTTGCCGCCACAAGCGAAGGCAGGCTCTCCCCGCGAGAACAAACATTCATTTTTGACGGAGTGGACATCGTTCAGACTGAGATTTCTGGCAGGAAGTATGGATTCATAGACACGGAAAGTCTGCCCAAAGGCAAACCGATATTGCTAGACCCCAAAGAAGCAATTCATCGACGGTTGAAGATACTAAGCCGGACGGGCCATTTGGAATGGCTCTCCCGAACCAAGGTGCAGGAATTGTCGAATGCTCTGGCTGGCATCACGGTTGCCGATGGTTCCGAATGGGTAATGGAACATTTGCCCGGAGCGTTAGAGAATATCAGTCAGGTGGGGCGGCTTGATGAGAATACTGTCGAGTCAATACTTCAGATCAAAACTGTGGAGGAAGCGCTGGCACTCATGTGGAAACGCCAACACGCAGAAACCACGAGCAAAGCAGAGAAGGAAATTGATGAACTGAAGAAAGCAGCGGGAAACATTCAAAAGGCAATCGAGGATAAGAACGGAGAACTGGCCCAGTTGCAGAGCGAAAGGAATTCGCTTGAAAACGAATTGCGGAGGCTCAACCAAAACATCGAGGCGGCACGGACTGATGCGCGAAAAGTGTTTGATGAAGAATTGAAGCGGCTCGCATCGTCGCCCGAGAGTCTTGCCCTATTTGCGGCCTGGAGCAGTTCGGGCAATAAAGGGCTTGGGACGAACTCGGGCCTCAAAATCAAAGTTCAGCAATTGGATGCGAATCGCCAAAAGGCAGCCAATCTCTCGGATGCCTTCAGCAACAACCTTAGAAGGATTGGGCTTTCGCCCGCGAGTGCGAGTGAGGTGGCGATTGTTTGTGCCGCTGCGATGCTAAGTGGACAGCCAGTTGCATTTCGGTCTCTTCATTCCGACATGCTTGCGGATGCAGTCGTTAGTGCGCTCGGACAACCACAAGCGTTGTGGGTGGATTTGCCCGCTGGACTGCTCGACCCTGTTGACTGGGAATCGTTGATTCCAGACGACCAGAAAACGCTCCCCCTAATCCTTCAAGGAGTCAACCGATCTGATGTTTCAATGGTTTTGGGATCGAAACGAATGGCTGTTTCGAGACAGGCGTTGGGGTGTCAGAAGCCCGAAGGCATGTTGCTTGTTACCCTAGAGCAAACCAGAGAGATGCAAGTCCAAGAGGATATTGAATTCGGCGCGATTGTAGATGATCGAATGTTGAAATTTGGTGCCGCAAAGGTGGCGGCTGCAATTCACAGTTTCAGTGCCCAATCGGCCAATCTCGCTGACATTGAATTAATTTCAGACGAAGAGTTGATCGAGGTGGTCGGTGATGAGTTTGCCCAACTCGCGTTGTTTAGAACCTCAGCCAAGAGAATCTTATATCGGCGGGCGATTAGCGCGCTAAAACTCGCCAAAATCAGCAACCAAGAAATTTGCCGATTGCTTTACAAATACTGGATTCTTCCCCGGCTGGCGGCAAATGATATGAGCAGCGTCTTAGAGTCCTACAGGGAGAAATGGAAACAGGATGCGAACTTAAGCGATCTGGCCAAAGCAACGACGGGAAATGAGTAAACTCGCGCCAACGCCGAAATCGGGAAGTGTTCAAATCACGAATACCTACGAAACCTGGCGTGCCTCACAAACATGGTTGGCTGAGATGGTGCGTGCGGTGGCAAGCAGACTATTTGCCCAAGCAAACGGTGAGTTCATAGAAACGGGGGACAAATCGTCATTTGCAGTGCATTGGAGTGCGCTCACAGCGCAGGTTGCAAAGTTGTTCGGTGCATTGTTCGATGAAAGTGATCCAGAATTGTCGATTTCATGGGTGATCGATTTGCTAGTGCACCTGGAAGATCTCGGAGACATCGGTCGCGGCTACTGCTTGCCTCGTGAATCACGGGTCGTGCGGATAACCGAGGACTGGGGACGGATTGCAGGCGGCTTGCCACTGGAATTGAGCGAACACTGCGAAGATGGAATTGACATTGTGCCATGCGAATCTATCGGGCGAGTAGTGAAATTGGCAAAGCACTTTAGTCAGCACGATGACGGCGCTGAACACTCTGACGTATTCCGTTGGGTAGGGCGAAGTGCTGAAAGTCTGTTTGCAGAGTTGTGCGATGAGTTGCCGGAACGCCCTGCTTCTCCTCCCCCCGAAGGAACAGTCTATTACAACTCCCAACTTCAGCGATTACGCACTCGTGGTGAGCGTTGGCAAAGCAAATTTCCGGGCGGCGAGTTTGTGGTGGCTCGCACTGGGGCTTTCCCGGCGCATTACAGTGTTCACATTCGCAGACAGGAAAACCGAGCGCCTGCCTGGTATGAGGTAACACGAAACGAAGCCAGACGATGGGTGCTTCTCGCCGAGAAAATTGCGGGAACGATGAACCGAATCCCGATGAGAGCCGAGGAGCACGGTATTGTCGTGTTTTTGCCAGATATGCTTCCAAAGGCGTGGACGACCGCACTTTTCACGTGCGCGTCGTCCGTCGTTCCAGCCGAAAAGGGGTGGACGCTGAAAATTCAAGATGGAGGCAAAGGTCTGGCAGAGGCCGTTCTCAGGAGCGCGAACATTCAAATGATATGAACAATCAGCAAACCATTCAAAGCGTCATTGAAGGACTGGGTGATGACCTGCGCGCTTACCTTGAGGCGCAATATCATGTGCGTGACGCATCTGTGCTCCACGAGCGTAAGTTGCTGTTGAAGGATGGAGCGACCATTGCACAGAAGCCATACTTGGAAGCTACTCCTGCGTATGTCCTATCAGACGAATATGCGCAACTCGATTTGCCGGCGGCCGCAAAGACCCTTCTGACTTCCCTAGCCAAGATACCCAAAAGCGGAATTTTTCCCAGACCCTACGGCCACCAGGCTCATGCGTTAAAGGCATTCCTCAAAGAGCAAAGGGATGTGCTGGCAGCAACGGGCACAGGTTCTGGTAAAACGGAAATCTTCTTGTTGTCCATTCTTGGGAGTCTGGCTGAAGAATGCACGCTTGGGCCAAAAGCGACCAAAATGACTGGTTGCAGAGCTCTGATTCTTTATCCGATGAACGCACTGGTTTCGGATCAACTGGCGCGAATGCGCAGGGTGCTCGGAAACAAAGATGTCGCAGCACTGTTGCATGGCATGCGTGGTCGGCATGTGCGATTTGGCATGTATACCAGCCGAACGCCATTCCCGGGGGAAATCTCATCTGATCTGAACAAAGGGCGGTGCCGCGATCTGTTGCAAAACTTCTATCGCCCCATACTCGGAAACGAAAAACTGCTGGCTGAACTGAAAGCGCGTGGCAAGTGGCCCGCGAAGGATGTCCAAGCCTTTTTCGGACAGGACGGGCAGCGGTGGGATGATCGGCTTAAAACCGGGTCGCAAGATGTTGAACTCCTGATGCGACACGAGATTCAGGAGGCATGTCCCGATATCCTGATCACCAACTATTCGATGCTCGAATACATGATGCTGCGGCCAATCGAGAGGAGCATTTTCGAGCAAACAGCGAAGTGGCTTGAGAACAAGGGCACGTTTCTGACGATTGTGCTTGATGAGGCACAT
Source organism: Verrucomicrobiia bacterium (assembly GCA_035765895.1). Classification (NCBI taxonomy): domain Bacteria; kingdom Pseudomonadati; phylum Verrucomicrobiota; class Verrucomicrobiia; species Verrucomicrobiia bacterium. Next base: position 40,190 of record DASTWL010000051.1, read on the forward strand.
ATGTATCGGGGAGCGACAGGAGCGGAAGTGGCTTTTTTGTTGCGACGTCTTTTCGCCCGGCTGGGAATCAAACGTGATCGGATTCGATTTATTCTGACAACCGCCAGTGTTGGCAGCAGTGCAGATGACGAATCCTCAGCGCGCGACTTTGCATGCGACCTCACCGGACTTCCGCGGACCAAACGAAATGATATTGCCTTTGTCCGAGGAACAAAAGAGGAGTGGAGCAAGCCGTCACCAGCATCCAAGGCAGAGGCGGTTGCGCTTGCAGAATTTGATGGCGGTAGTTTTGCCGCTGTAATGCATGATGCAGAAAAGGTGGCGATAGCATTGAATCAGTTGGGGAAGAAACTCGGATGGGCAAACGTGTCAGCAGCGAATCCAGGCAACGACCTCTATGCTGCGGTTGCGCAGTTCGGTCCGGCAAAGTTGCTGGTGACGGAGGTTAGTGGAAATGCGCTCGTGCTGGATCAAGTGGCTCTGAAGTTGTTTCCGAACGTGCCCGATGAAGCGACGCGAGTCAGAGCCATGGACGCCCTATTGCGGCTCTGCAATTACGCGAGAGATGCCAAGACGGAAAAAGTATTCCTGCCAGCGCGGCTTCACTTGTTTTTTCGAGGCTTATCGGGCCTCTATGCGTGCGCTAATCCCAAGTGTTCTGGAAAACGTGACCCTAAAAAAACAACTTTGCTTGGAAGGCTGTATCCCGAGCCTCGTGTTGCTTGTGAATGTGGCGCGCGGGTTTTTGAAATCCTAACGCACCGTGATTGTGGGGCGGTGTTCCTGAAGGGCTATGTGCCGAGAGAACTGCGCCCCTCTTTCCTTTGGCACGAGCCGACCACCGGCATCGGGGATGAATCGTCAGGATCGGAATTGGCTCTGCAAGAAATGGAGTTACTGGTTACGCCGGAGGCATCAAATCTCCCCAAACAAGCAGTCTGGCTGAACATCACTTCCGGCCAATTGTTGTGGAGCGAGCCAGCGACAAAAGATGGCTGGATACTGACTTATGCTGCCGACGGTTCTGGAACGCTAACAGCGCAGATTTCACATGTGTTCAGCAATTGTCCCCAGTGTGGTGGCCGAACCCGAAATGGCCCAAATGAGCCGAGCAGAATAATGGACCTGCGGACGAAGGGTGAGCAGCCCTTTGGTCAGTTGATTAAGCGGCAATTGTTCGCCCAGCCGCCTGACGGTTCTAAAGGTGTGGATGATTACCCCAACCAGGGCCGGAAGGTGTTGATCTTTTAAGATGGTCGCCAGAAGGCAGCTCGTCTTGCAAAAGCGATTCCGGACGAGGTTGAAGCGGATGCCTTCCGAGAATTGCTGGCACATGGATATGCCATGCTTGAGTCAGGCCGGAGGGAGAGACTTCAACTGCTGAAGGCTTATGCGCCATTTGTTGCAGCGTGTGCAGCGGCACATGTGAGCCCATTTTCTGGAGATGATGCTCAGAAATTGAGAGAAGCCGTGCGGTCGTTCAAGGGAGTATATGCAAGTGACATCAATGATTTTATCGAAGATCTTCCCGCGCCCCCATTGGCCTTCAGAACGCAACTGTATCGCCAGGCCTGTGGCGGGCTTTACTCCATGCGATTCATTTGCGCGGGCTGGTTGACGCCATTGCCGAGGGTCATCAAGCAGCTAGCGGAGAAATTTCCCGAGGAAAAGCGCCAGGCTGTTGAAGAAATGGCCCTTACCTGGGTGCAGTGGTTGGCTTGGGATACTGCTATCGACAAAGATTTTGAGAGGCGGAGGAGGGCGGAAATTGCAGGTTTCGACAAACCCACTTGGGCACACAAGGGGACCTACCGCAAAGAGATCGCCAAAGTGATATCAGACAAGGGGTTTGATCCCAGTGCAATTGAGGGAATGTTGCAGGAATCATTTGCGTTTTTTGACTCTGGCGAAGGAGGGTATTACCTCAAGCCAGAAACACTTGTCTTGAACATTGCCCTAGAGCACAAGTGGTTCAGGTGCCAATCTTGTTTTACTGACTCGCCACACTTGCTGCTCGGACATTGTCCGCGATGTGGGGGACATGAGATCACCGAGTTCGATCCAAACGTAGATCCCTACGTGCAAAGCCGCAAAGGCTTCTGGCGGAAACCCGTCAAGGCAGCTCATGACGGAAAGACAACTCCGCGGCTTCTCTCGGCGGAGGAACACACGGCACAATTATCACACAAAGAGGCAACAAGCGGTTGGGTGAAGACCGAGGAATATGAACTGCGATTCCAGGACGTTCTCGCTGATCCGGTCAACAAGCCGGCAGTTGATGTCCTGAGTTGCACAACCACGATGGAGGTCGGTATCGACATCGGATCGTTGGTTGCGGTGGGGCTGAGAAACGTGCCGCCGCAGCGGGAGAATTATCAACAACGCGCAGGACGTGCGGGTCGTCGAGGCTCGGCAGTCTCCACCGTCGTGACTTACTGCCAGGGGGGGGCGCACGACAATCATTATTATGCGCACGTGGATGAAATCTCATCTGGCGCACCGCGAAAGCTCACGGTGAAAGTGAATAATGCCAAGATTGCCCGGCGGCATGTCAGGTCGTTCCTGCTGCAGGAGTATTTTGGCGAACGCGAGGCGGCTTCTTCGCCCGATATATTGAGCAGTTTGGGAACTTTGCAGGGGTTTTTTGAGGGCACTGGCGAAGGCACGCTGGCGGATTTTTGCGAGTGGATGAAGCAGAAAGTGGCGGCCGGAATCGGCAAGAAAGTGCAAGCGTGGTTGGGAAACAATTTGGAGGATGTCAAAGATGTCGCGGAGTGGGCGACCACAGAGGCGAAGGATTTTGCCGCTAAGTTGAGCGGACTCAAACCGAAAGCTCAGGAGATGATCGCTCGTGAGGCGGGAATGAATGACGCAGAGCGGACGAAGCTGCTGGAATTTCTGCTCTCTGAAGCGATTCTGCCAACCTATGCCTTTCCGACAGACCTATCGACGTTTCGCGTTGAAGAGTGGGATACGGATGTGTCGAATCTGGTTGCCCGGTATGCCCCGCAACAGGCGATTTCACGGGCGCTTTCTGAATATGCGCCGGGGCGGCTGATCACCATTGATAAACGGACCTACAAGTCGGCTGCGGTGACGGCCAATGTCTCCCTGACCGAACCGAAGCGGGCACGTCCCTTGTTCACAAATCCGCATCGCAAGCCGTATGTGTTCTGCGACCAAAAACACTGCTGTTACGTGGAGGATGTTGGCGACCAAAACGGGGCGACGCGAGAGAACGCAGATTGTCCGCTCTGCGGAATTGGCAAACTGCGGGTCGTCGAAATGATTACGCCAGAAGTGTTCCTGCCAGATGACGGTCGCGAGGTTAGCGCGCTCGATGACGACTCTGATTATTCCTACGCAACCCCAGCCCAGTTCCCAGTGCCGTTACATCAAAGCGGGGACAAACAGCAATTAGTTCGAAAATTAAGTGACCGGTTGGAAGTGTTCCGGCGAGCTGACGCGCAACTCGTTGTCGTCAACAAGGGCGATCCGGATGATCAATCTGGATTCCATGTTTGCGATGCCTGTGGACGGGCCACGCTCGCAAAGGTGGGAGCCCCACCAACGTCGCATCGGACGCCTTACAAGGTGTTGGCGAGCAATCGAAGCCATGCCAGGGCCGTGGCCAGATGTGAAGGGGAAATCAAAGGGCCAGTATTTCTCGGCAATCGATTTGTTACCGATCTTGTAATTCTGCGAATCCAAATCACCAAACCGCTGTGTCAATCGCCGCGTGCGATGGCGGCTGAGTATTGTGCCTTACAGGATGCCTTGCAGACGCTGGCGGACGCGCTCCCGCTGGCAGCAGGGAGAATGTTTGATGTGGATTTCACCGAGTTCAGCGCCGGATACCGGCTGATCAACCAGAGTGGCGAGGGTGCTTCCATCGCGGCTGAAATCTACATGTTTGATACTTTGTCCGGCGGCGCGGGCTATTCCGAGCGGGTGGGCGATGCAATGGAGGAGTTGCTTAAAGATTATGTCCGCAAGGTGTTGTCATGTGACGATGAACACGGTGAGGGATGCGACCGTTCCTGTTATCGCTGTCTGCGGCACTACTATAACCAGTTTTATCACTCGCGTCTCGACCGGCATCTTGCTCTGGACCTGCTCGATTTGATTCTGGACGGCAAGTCCCCTGCAGACGGTCCGGTGGCAGAACAAGAGCAACAATTGCAGGGATTGCAGGTCATGCTCGACCTGGATGGCATCACGACACAGATGGGGGGATCGGTTGATGGCATCAAGGTGCCACTCCTTGCCAAGCACAAAGGAAAGAGTGTCGCGGTGTGCGTCACGCATGCCTTGGTGGCAGAACAATTCCGGTCAGGGCTAGTTGATGATCTGGATGGCAGTTCGGTGCCGCTGCGTCCGCTGAACGCCTACCAACTCACGCGGAATCTTCCGTCGTGCCACCTTGCAATCAGAAAATGCCTGGGCCTCCGACCTTCATAATTGGCGAGTTTACGATTCGACCGAAGCCGCCTGAGACCTGGTCGTTTTCGGCACTCCGGGGATTTGAGGAATGCCCGATGCGCTGGGCACTATCTCGGACAGTTTTTCCATGCTTCGGTGGACCTATTCCACAAAAGCCCAACAGGGGCAGTCTGGAAGGCGCACTTCTCCACGAATTGATTGAACAGTATGAGCACTACACAAGGAATCCTAGCGACGGGAATTTTCGTCCTCGCCGAACCTTATTGGAATTGGTCGCAGCGTGGGAGAAAAAGAACGAATCCAACCCGAGAATTGACAGCAAGGCGCTGGCAGGACAGGTGCGTCTCGAAGAAATCCTGAGAGCATTCGGTGAAGCGTCTAGCCACGTTAAAGTATCGCAGCACCAATTGAACACCGACACACGCCCAGTCGGAAACGGCCCGGGAGTTTTCAACGGCGCGGAAAGCTGGCTGAAAGATCCAAAGTCAAAGTTGTGTGGCCGCGCAGATTTAATTACGACGGGTGAGATTGTTGATTTCAAGAGTGGAGAAAAGCATGAACACCACGCCGAACAGGTTGTGTTCTACGCTGCGCTCTATTTGGCAACAGCCGGGAAGTCGCCGACTGCGCTACGCCTGATTTACACCGAGAAAAACGAGGTGCTGGAAGTGCCGGTGCCGATGTTGAATCAACTTGAAAACGTGTTGGGCGAGTTGCGGCTTCGTGCATCAAGAGCTGACGGGCAAGTGGACACCGGTGAACTGCCGGCGAAGCCAGAACCAACAAAATGCGCGTATTGCCATGTCCGCGGAGTCTGCAGCAAGTATTGGGAATCGCTCGCCAACAGCACAGCAAAAGAAGCGACGGTGGTTGACTATGTTCCGACCACCGCAGCCGTCGTGGAATCAGCCGCACTCGGGATTTACATCCGGGACGATTTGTTTGGGGTTCAATCTCTCCTGCATCTACCGCAGGAAGTAGCTGAAAAGGTGGCTGATGGCTCTCGCCGTATCCGGTGTCTTGCACTCAGGGCCAATACGGGACCAGCCGGTATCCGGTTTTCTTTTACACAAAACAGCGAGGTGTATTTCGCGCCTTAGGATCAACCGCCTAACAAGCATCAACGATTTTATGGTTTCGTAAAAAATCGCGATCAGGGGGTTAACGGGTGGCGGTGTTTTGGTATGTAGGTCTTGACGCTGGTGCTCTGGCACTGGTTCACAGTAGCAGCAGACTGCTGACTTGACGGTGTTGCCACTGTAGTTGTAAAAATAATCCAGTCACGCGAGAGGTTCGTTCTGTGGGCCCTATATGGCTCCGTTAAGTTCGAATGCTTGGTTCGGGCCTTCCGCATAGTCCGTAAACAACTATGACGACAGGTCTGAACTATGAACGAATCGAACGCTGACTCATCCTCGGGCTTCGGCCCATTTCCCCAATCCACCAACGGCCACGTAAATCGTGCCGACACGCCCCGCGATGAAATCGAAGTCGCCCGGCGGTTTGAATCGCAAATCAATCGCCTCGCCTGGCATTACGCTCGCGGCAACCGCTGCCTGCAACAAGATCTGGCCCAGGAAGGAATGATTGGGCTGGTCAATGCGCACCGCAACTTTAAGCGTGAGGGCGGCGCGTCTTTCGCCACCTACGCCGACCGACACATTCGCGGTCGAATGAAAAACTTCGTGCGTTCGGAGTGCCGCCATAATTGCTGTATGTCTTGGGCGGAGTATCACGGCACAGAATCGGAAGCCGATGACGCGGGCGAGGAATCGCCGAGACTCCACGCCCACGAAGCGATTGAAGCGGTCGGCCAATTTCTGTTCACCGTTGAAGTGCAACTCATGCGCCAGTTCTTGAGCAGCGCGACAGAGGTGTTCACCGCCAAGCAGCAGTTCATCTTCCGACTGCGCTTCTTGCATGGATTGACGGTCGGCGAGATTGCACAGGAAACAAATGTGTCGCCGGCGCGTGTTTCGCAAGTGCTGGCAGAGGCGTTGAGAAAGTTGCAAGCGAGTTTCATCCGTAATTGATTCGGCATTAAGTCAAATTGGTGCCGGCGTTCGGGCGTCGCTGACACCGGTGAAAACAAGCCCAAAAACCAGAGGCCCGAATATGGGCACAAGAAGTTGAGAGTTATGAAAATCAAGAAACCAGCAGTTCAGAGCACGAAAGAAGCGGCCTCCATGCCGACGTTGGATTTGGAGGCGCAGCACAAGTATGTCCAGTCTTTGAAAAAGACCGGCGAACGGAGTTTCCAACTTATCGCGACATCCGCATTTGTGGAATCCATGCGTGACAGCGGCTACAAATCCACCGCCACGGCAGTTGACGAGTTTGTGGACAACGCCGATCAGGCAGGGGCGACGCGAGTCGACCTCCTGTATCAGGTCGTCAACGGCGACGGAAACCAGCACGACATCGGCGCGATCGCTGTCGTTGACGACGGCCACGGCATGGAGCCGGACATGATCCGTGCCGCCGTGTTGTGGGGTGGCACGCATCGGCACAACGACCGCAGCGGCCTCGGTCGGTTCGGTTTTGGCCTACCCTCCGCTGCCGTCAGTATCACGCGCCGTTTCGAGGTGTATTCCAAAGTGAAAGGCGGCGAATGGTATCGCGTGTGCGTTGACCTGAACGACGTTTGCGCCGGTAAGCACACGAACAACGAAGGGCTTGTGATTGCTCCCGATTCCGAGAAAGCAACATTGCCTGCCTGGGTTCAGAAGAGCCTTGGCAAGCGGACACTCGACCAAGGCACGGTGGTTCTGCTCGTCGCCCCCGACCGTTTGACCACGGGCTTTCGCAAGCCAAACGCGTTTCACAGAAACATGATGGAGCATTTTGGTCTGATTTACCGCGGAATCTTAAATCGGTGCGCCTTGTTTGTGGGTGATCAGCGGGTCGATGCCGTTGACCCCTTGTTCCTCGATCCGAGCGCACGCTTTTACGACGTAGGCAACGATGTGATTGCCGAGGGGCGCGAGCCGCTCCAGTTCGCAATGAAGAACGGGCGCACGGGAGCAGAGGGTATTGTAAGGTTGCGCTTTTCATACATGCCTCCGACGTTCCAGCGCAACGCTGATGGGACGGAAAACAAGGAACGCCTTTCCATAATGAAGGAGAACAACGCTTACTTCATTGTCACCCGAGCTGGGCGGCAGATTGATCTGGTCACGCGGACGGCCTACCCGAAAGACGACCTCAACACCGGCAACCTGAACATTTTCGACCGTAACTGGGCGATTGAACTCGATTTCGACCCGATCCTTGACGAGGAGTTCGGCATCACGGTGAACAAACAGCAGGTGAACTTGAGCGAACGCACGTGGCAGGCACTCATGGACAACGGCGTGCCAGGCATTGTGAAGAATGATCTGCGCGCGAAATTCGCGAAGGCGCGTGACGACAAGAAGGCCAAAGCCGATGAGAACGCACCCAAGCAGTCGGAAAAGGTGATGGCGGAGGCAGAGAAGTTCGCCAAGAAGCGGCCTCAACTGCCTGACAGCAAACTGGAACAGGCCCGCAAGAAGATTGAGGCAGAGGCCGAGAAGGAGGCGAAGGAAAAAGACAAGCCGAAGGCGGAAGTTGAGAAGAAGTTGCTGGAAGAGGCCCACGCAAACAAATACGTCGTGCTCTTTGAGGCATTGGAGGGCGCGCCGTTCTACCGCCCGGACATGTTTGGCCCGCAGACACAGGTTCGAATCAACACCCGGCATCGGTTTTACAGCGAGGTTTACGATGGGCTCAAGACCATGCCTCGCGTCCGAGCCGCCGTTGAACTGCTGCTGTTCACTCTGGCTGCGGAAGAATTGACCGCCGATGGCAACCGCGAGCTGTTTTACAAGCAGGAGCGCAAGCAGTGGTCTGACCGGCTGGAATTGCTCCTGCAATTGTTGGATCGGAAATCATCGTTGGAGGAAGAGCAGTCGGCAGAAGCCGAATCAAAAGAAGTTGCGTGATCCAATCGGGTGCGGCGGGCGATTGGCTGGCGGCTTTAACCCTGGCCAATTCGCCGTTGCGACCCAGTGCAACCCAATATTATGGCAAGGCACGCATCTTCTCTGGTGGTGGCCTCGCATTTCATCGAGGCGACGCGAGACTCCGGCTACAAGAGCCTCGGCTCTGCGCTGGCGGAGTTGATTGACAATTCATTCGAGGCCAAAGCGACGCGGGTGGCGGTCGTGATTGGGCGAGTCGAGGGAGCGAACCCACCGGAATCGCATCTGCGGGTGTCGGACAACGGTTCGGGCATGGACGCCAACACTTGCAGCAACGCGATGCGATTCGGGTGGAGTTCGCGGTTCAACCAGCGGAACAGCCACGGGCGTTACGGCATGGGATTGCCCAACGCATCTCTTAGCCACGCCCGGCGCATCGAAATCCTTACAAGCTGTGATGGTAAGTCGGCGCGGGCAACGTATCTCGACGCCGATGAGTTTAGTTCGGGTGGGCGTGAAAGCGTTCCCGCCGCGAACGAGATCGCAGTCGCGGAGTTCCGCAAGGTGCATCCGTTCAAGCATGGAACAACCGTGGTCTGGCGGAAGTGTGACCGGCTGGAAAACCGATACCTCGGCCCGCTCGTGAAGCGATTGGGATTAGAACTTGGGCGGTTGTTCAGGTTTCAACTGTGGGCGGGCAAGCATATCACGTTGAACGGCGATCCGCTCAGACCGCTCGACCCGCTGTTTGAACGGCAAGGCTGTGGGCTGACCGGGGCGAACGCATTCGGGCCGGAGTTGACCTATGAAGTGGCGTCCACCGATGGCAACGGCAAGGCAGCGTCCTCGGTGGTGAAAGTTCGGTTCACCGAACTGCCCGTGGAAAAGTGGCATGTGCTGTCGAACCGGGAAAAGAACGTCACCGGGATCGCAAAGGGCGCGGGGGTGTCCATTGTCCGTGCCGGACGAGAAATTGACCGGGGCTGGTTTTTTATGGGGCAGAAGCGCCGTGAGAATTACGACGACTGGTGGCGTTGCGAGGTCTGTTTCGAACCAGATGTGGATGAGTTGTTTGGCGTGACCCACACCAAGCAAGAAATCCATCCCACGGAAAAACTGAACGCCATTCTCACGCCGGACATGGAGCGGACGGCGCGGGAACTCAACGGTCGGGCGCGAAAAGCATTCGTGATGGCGAAATCAAACGGGCACATCGCGCGGGATTCCGAACGCCTGGCCGAACGGTTTGACAACTTGATCGAGCCACCGACTCAAGCGACACGAGTTGTCCAAAAGGCGGTGGTGTTGCGGCGCGGCGGTCGTGGGCGAGTTGGTGGATTGGAGTATCGGTTTCATTGGGAAAAACTCGACCAACTCGCGTTCTACCTGCCGTCGCTGGATGGCGCGTGTCTCAAGGTCGTTCTGAATGAGCAACACCCGTTCGTCAGACAAGCATGTGCCGCGACAACGACGCAAGGCGACGATCAGGCTGGTGAAGCGCGGCGGAATTTGGAACTGGCAATCCTCGCCGCAGCTCGGGCGGAAGTATCGCTCGCGAAGAACAAGCAAGCGCGCGGCTGGTCAAAAACATTTCGAGAATCATGGAGCAACATTCTAGCAACATTTCTGAGTTAAAGACGCGGTTGGTCGCCCTCGAACCAAAGCTTGGCAACAAGCGCGAAACGTTTCGCAAATTCTGCCGCCAACTGGCGCGGCGAGTTGAGAAAGCGGGCAACATCGCCACGCCGGAGGTCATCGCACAGGCACGCGAGGACGTGGCCGCGCTTGTGAGCGGCCCGGCGTCAAGCGCGAGCCTCACGCTGCAATTCTGCGCGAGCGTAGTCGTGGACATTGTCGCGCAAGGGTGGACGCTCAAACCACGGCGGCAAAAGATCACCCTCGAAGAACCGAAGACGGAAGGCGCGACGCCGATGGACATCAAGCAGCGCATCCGTGCGGGACATCTTTTCGAGCGTGACGCACAACTGCGAGAGCCAGCGGTTGTGGAGTTCGTCAAAAACATGGAGCAACGCCGGCTCGGCCCGAACGGGTGGGTTTCAATCTTCTCGCTCATGCGCGACGGTCGTGAGCTTGCAAGCAAACTCAAGACGGCGGCAGCCGAAGCCGACGAAACGAAGCGCGTCGAGTTATTGGCCGAAACAGTTTCGCCGTATGTGCAAGCCGTCGAGACTGACGCCGTGTGTTCGTTGACTGGTTTGCGGCTGACGGACATCTGGCGTTACTTCCGACATACCTGGGTAAGCACCTACAAGTCCCTGCCGGGCCGTTCCATGCTGGTGCTGATTCGGGATGCAGCCGCGCCGAATCATCCAGTCATCGGTATTGCCGCGCTCGGCAGTTCGATGGCGCAGCAAACGGAGCGTGACCAGTGGATCGGATGGGACTCGGATGTATTTATCAAGAAATTGCACGAGCATCCGACGGCCAAGTGGTGTCGTTGGGTGCATGAATCAGTCGAACGCCTGCTCGACGCGATTTACAAAGCGGATTTGATTGCCGACGGCAATCTGCAAAAGCGCCACCTGACGAATCCGACTCCAGAGGTCATTGAAAAACTTACAGCGGAATCCGTCAAAGCGGCGAAGATGCACCAGTTGGATGCCGCTGCGGCCGAGCACAAGCGCAACTCGACCGGGGAAGCCGGTGGCACGGTGGACTGGAAGAAGCAGGCCCTTACATGGCTGTTCCGGTCAAAGCGGGCAAAAACGCTGGCGCTTTTGCTGGGTGTCCGCCGCAACCTGCGGGAAGCGGGACTGACGGATGAATCGGCAGCGGCGCTGAAAACGACGCTCGAATCCCCGCACGGCAAGCACGCTATTCGCCAACTTGTGCGGCTCGTCAAGGCGGAGCATGTCGGCGTGGATATGATGGACATCATCATCTGCGGCGCGGTTGCGCCCTACAACACACTGCTGGGCGGCAAACTTGTTTGCATGATGCTGACCAGCCCGGAAGTGGTGAGGTTCTACCGCACCCGTTATGGCGAACAGGCCAGCATCATCGCTTCATCCATGAAGGGCGACACGGTGATCCGCTCACCGAATCTCGTGTTGCTCGCCACGACCAGTCTCTACGGGGTGGGGTCGAGCCAATACAACCGCGTGCGTGTGCCGGTGGCCGAAGCCGGTGGCAAGGGCGACGCGGTGATTGAATACGAGGAGTTGGGAATGAGCCGGGGCTACGGTTCTTACCATTTCAGCAAGGCGTCCATTGATTACTTGGAGACCCTGATGCCGCGTGGCGGAGTGGGGCGCAAAGTGAACAGCATTTTTGGAGAAGGTGTGAACCCGCTCATGCGAAAGTTGCGCGACGGTCTCGCGCATGTCGGCTTGCCCGCCGAGGATTTGCTGATGCACGGCAATCCTCGTGTGGTTTACGGCATCCCGATTGCCGAGAACTTTCGGGAAGTCCTGCTCGGTGTTGACTCCAAGCCGAAATACTTCCTCGCGCTCGCCAATGCAAACGAGCACACCGCCAAGTTGGGAGCGTTCTGGCGAAAGCGATGGCTTGCGGGGCGGATTGCGCGTCCAGGCATTCTCGATGAAGTCGAGAAACACACGCTATCGTATCCAGTCACGCATGGAGCGCGTGTGCGGCTGCCTTCCGATGAGGATGAGGCCAACCTGTTTCAATAGAACGAACCAAAGAAAGTGAGGCAACCAATATGGCAAATCTAAATCTGTTCACACATCCGGGAACATTTCGCCGGATGAAGCCGGACTATTTGATTACCTGGCTTACGCCAGCACGCGAGTATCTGGCCGGGCGCGGGTTCGTGCTGCCATCGTCTGCAGCGGACGGACAGATTGATTACGAACGGCTGGCGGCAATCTTCATGGAGCCGGATGCGGATATGCCGCGCGAATTGATGCACTCGGCCTCGCTGATCCATGAAATGGCCACCGAGGCCGGGATGTATGACCTGCTCGACGGATTGCGTCATGTGGGCATTGAAATGGAAGTAGGCGACGACCCCGACCCCGTGGACGTTGCGGTGCAGGTCTGGAATCAGCATCCGAAGGTGCTGGAGGAAATGCACCAGATACACCAGTTGGACCGCCCGCGTGGTTTTGTCCACTTCGTCACGGACCGCCGTCCGATCCCGGCCTTCGATGAGCCGACGCCTGATCAGACGAAGGACTTGGAAGCGGAACTCGCGGACTGGTTTTTCAAGGCGAAACGCGGTCGGCACGCCCGCGTGTGGATGTATCGGCGTCCGGGTGAGTATTGGTTTTTGGTGCGGCACGGGCTGACGAGCAAGCGCCAGGAAGTCGTTTCGGCGACCGGGTCAGAGACTTTGCTGTTTCGGCCCGGTGAATACGATGTGTTGGTTTACAATCGCAAGCGCGGCGAGTTGCGGATTCACGGATGCAATCCACGCGAAGTGGAAATGCTGCGAACGGTATTCGGCAAGCATGTGTTCCATGACAAGGAGTTCTTCCCTGGCGGTGCTAGGTTCACGCTCGCGCCGCTGGTGGAGAGCGGCCGGGCCTGCCTCGCTTGCGCGGACGTGCCAGGAATTGAAGATGTCACGCTCGTGGAGGTTCAGTCCTACTCCGGTGGAAAAGACTGGCTGCGGACGCTGTATCAAGCGCCGGACGTGTTCACGATGGTGGAACACGAACGTGTGGTTTTGCCCGATCCAGACTTCCTCGTGCGCGCAAGTTTTCTGGTGCGGTTTAGCGATTCCAAGAAACGCCGGACGATCAAGATTTTGGGCACGAACAAACTAAGCGTGGTGCGCGACGGCGACACGGCACTCATGGAAAAGTGGCTGGACGCACGCGGATTCATCATCAAGCGGACAGAGAATGAGCAAGAACCAGAAGGGGTTTTGGCGGGCGCTTGAAAAGCTCGCCACTGGCGCGGTCATGGCGGAGTGGAATCGTGAACTCGGCCATGATACGGCACGCGCACGCCCCTATCTGGCGCTGGCGAACGGACTGGCGGAAACTTATCCGTGCCAGAATGCCTTTGGCTGCGGGTTTCCGCATCGCGTCGAGCAACATAAGCCGGGGCAATGGGTGGCGTTTTGCGAAACAGAGGACTCATGTCCGCCGTTCCAGGTCGCGAATACAGAGTTGTTCGTCTTTGCGGCAGACACATCGAAGCTATGCAGTGGCATAGCACGGGCACTTGGATTGGATGCGAGCGTTAGCCGACAAGTTGGCGGCGTCCGCGCCCTGCCGGTCGGAACTTATGGAGCGGCACGCGCCAACGTGTATTTGATGTTCCCGACGGATGCTTCCCGGATGGCGCGTGAAGTTGAGCGGCTATTCGGAATCCAGCCTGATCCGTTCCTATTACTTACGCCGACAGGAATGCACTGTTCGGCGGAAGTGGAATCGGCGTTGCGGCGGCAGTCGTGCTTGCACATTCCAATGTCGGCGGCTTTGCTGCTTGGTGACAAAGGTTCACTCGCGCCAAGTTCTGCCGCTGACTCGCTGCTAAAAGAATTTCAGCGGCGACAGGCGGATGGCCGGTTGCTGGTCAAGACGGTGGAGCGGATCGACCGGAATGTTGATGCGGTAGCGCGCAATCAATATGAACTTCGCAAGGAGAACGACGAACTGCGACAGTTGCATACCGAGGGATATTTCAAGTTTGCATTGAAGGTGGACGCCGCCGACTTCCAAGCTTTTGCGGTCATCATTGCATTAGGAAATCGGAAAGCGGCAGCAGAGCATTTGCAGATCCCGCACCGAAGCTTCTATGATCGCGTGGACAAGTGGCCGCAGCGCGGGAGGGAGTATCAGTTGATGTGGCGTTTCATCGAATGGCGCAAGCGCAGTGGGCGGCACATAAAAGTCCGGCTGGATGAGTCTTTACAGTCGGGTGAATCCGGCGGGCAAGCCGAGAACCCGGAAACCCTCCGTGAAACGCTGGAGTCTGTGAAAGCATCCGAGTCCACCAATTATCCTGACTTACTGGCAGACATCTTTGGGGCGCTGCAGCGGCAGAATGCCGCGAACTGGTCGAGCGTGAAAACCGAACTTCTCAAACTCATCCGCGAAGAACTTCCGCAATAATCTCCGCAACTCGCCACAAGAGTTGCAATTCACTCATCCACAGGGGTTAGCGTAATCGCTAACCCCATTTTTGTGCCCCAATCACGCCATTTTCGCCCCCTTCTGAACGGTGCGCGCTAACTGCCACCGTCACGACGGAGAAAGCAAATATGGCAGCGAACAATCGAATGAAAGCGGCGCGGGTGCTGAAAGGGATGACCCAACTGCAACTCGCGGACAAGGTCGGCACGAAAGAGATCGAGATTTCCCGAATCGAAACCGGTCGGGCCGTGCCGGAAGCGAGCCTTAAGCAACGCATCGCCGATGCGTTGGGCAAACCCACGTTTGAACTCTTCGACGCTTAACCCTTGGAGGAATCACACATGATGACCGAATCAAGCAATGTCTGCACCCCGCCAGCGCCGCTGGCAACTCAACCGCGTCGTCCCCGTCCGCTCGGCGATGGCTACGACGAGATGCTCACCAAGAAGGAACTGGCCGCCAAGTTAAAGGTAACGTTGCGCACAATCGAGAACTGGCAGCGCGCCGGCCATCTGCCGTTCATCAAAATTTCCTCCGTGGTGCTTTTTGATTGGGCCGAAGTCCGCGAAAGCCTTCACACGAATTTCAAAGTCTGCCGGCGCGGTGCGATTCGTCCGCGGCTGGGGACTTAACCAAACACAACGAATCAGATCCAAAAGCAAAACTATGACACTAATCGAAACGTTCCTGAACCTGATGGTCATCGGCTGGCTGCTGTTCCTCGGCTACGTCCTCGGGAAAGCGCTGGAGGAATACATCGAGGATCGGGCCAAGAAAGCCGCCAGACGTGAACTGCAAAACAAGGAGGGCGGCAGCAAGTGAATAGCCGGCGCAAAGGCAAGGTGGGTGAACGCGAGTTCGCTGCGTTGCTCCGTGAAAGCGGATTCGACGCCCGACGCGGCCAGCAGTTCAGCGGCTCGCCGGATTCGCCCGACGTGGTCAGCGACGCGCTGGCGTGGCTGCACGTCGAGGTGAAGCGGGTGCAAAACCTAAACCTCACCGACGCCTGCGTGCAGGCCGAGGGCGATTGCGGCGGCAAACCGTGGGTCGTGGCCCACCGCCGCAATCACGCCCCCTGGCTGATCACGATGCGCGCCGAAACCTTCTTCAATTTCCTCCGCGGCGTGTTGCCGCCGGAGGGGAAACAACAACATCAACAAAACAAAACGGAGATACACACATGAGTAATCTGACACTGACAAGCAAAGACGGCGGCGACTTTAAGCCGCATCCGGAAGGCATCCATCCCGCCGTGTGCGTGGATGTGATGGATATGGGCCTCGTTGAAACGGAGTTTCAAGGGGTCAAAAAGATGGTCAACAAGGTGAAGCTCGTGTTCGAGAGCGAGCAGAAGACCGAAGATGGGAAACCCTGCACCGTGTCGAAAAACTTCACGGCGTCGCTGCATCCGAAGGCGAAGCTCGCGGAATTTTTGGGCAAGTGGCGCGGGCGGCTGGTGACACCGGGCGAGACCATTGATCTCGCCAAGCTCATCGGCGCGAGCTGCACGCTGGTCATCAGTCACCAGCAAAACATGAGCGGCAAAACTTACGCCGCGATTGATGCGGTGTCGAAGCCGACCAAGAAGGTGACGCCCAGCGGCACTTACGATCCGGCGTCGACGCGCCAGCGTTACGCCGAATGGAAGGCGAAACAGGCAGCGCCTGTGGCCAATGCGCCTGCGGCCCGCACCTCACCCCAACCCTCTCCCCAGCGCGGAGAGGGAGTGGACTCCA
>DASTWL010000052.1 GCA_035765895.1 Verrucomicrobiia bacterium
GATGCCGATGCCGCCGCCGATGCTGAAAAACTCCAGCTGGTGCCGCGCCTTCAGTTTCTCAACCAGCGGAATGACCTTGCGCACGGCCAGCTCGAACGGCTTCACGTCCGTGAGCTGCGAGCCAATGTGCATCTGCACGCCGCGCAGCCGGATGTTCTTCAGCCGGCTGGCGCGCTGGTAAACGCCCTCCACCTTTTCAAACGCGATGCCGAATTTGTTCTCGTAGGTGCCGGTGGTGATCTTGGCGTGCGTGCCAGCGTCCACGTTCGGATTGATGCGCACGGCCACCGGCGCGACCTTTTTGAGGCGTGCGGCCACCTGGTTGATGCGGCGCAATTCGGGTTCGCTCTCGACGTTGAAGGAATAAACGCCTTTGCGCAGGGCGAATTCGATTTCCGCCTCCGTTTTGCCGACACCGGCAAAGACGCACTGGCGTGGGTCGCCCCCGGCGGCGATGACGCGTTGCAATTCCCCGGCGCTGACGATGTCGAAGCCGCCGCCCAGGTCTGCGAGCGTGCGCAGGATGGCGAGGTTGGAATTCGACTTCATGGCGTAGCACACCAGGTGATCCACGCCGGCCATGGCGCGATCGAGCTTCTGGAAATGATCCGTGAGCGTGGCCTGGGAATAAATGTAAAGCGGCGTGCCGAACTGCTTCACGAGCGATTCAACGGAAATTCCTTCGCAATACAGTTTGTTGCCGACGTAACGAAAACTATGCATGGGCGCGCAGTGTAGGGGCGAAGCCTCCGCTGCCAATAAAAAACCCGCCGGGAGGCCGGCGGGTTTCGGAAAGCGGGGCGGGCTATTCAGCCAGGATCTTGGCGCGCCGTTCGTGGTATTCCATCGGCGTGATCCGGTCAGCCTTGTAGAGCTGGAGCAGGGTTTCAAGGCGCTCTTCCTTGGTGGCGCTGATCGGCAGGGGCGGCGCCGTCATGATCGCCGGAGCCGGCACCTCGGCGGGCAATGACGCCGCCGTGCCGGAGGCGGCCGGGGCCGGGGCGGACTCGGCCGGAGGCGGCGTGCTGGTTAAAGCCTCCCGCAAGGCCGCCCGTAAACGGGCTGTCTGGGCATCGTCCTGGGCTGCGGGCGGAGCCACGGCGCCTTCCTGGGTCACCACCACCGGAGCCGCGGCCGGTGACTCAGACGTCGGGGCGGGTGTTGCCGGGCGTGCGGCGGGCGCGGCCGCTTGGGCCGGGGCCGCAGGTTTGTTCATTTCCTCCATTTTTTGGTGGAGCGCCTCGCGGAGCTTTGCGTCGGTGGCGGTGTCGGCCGCGGAGGCTTTCAAAGCCACGAGGCTGAACGCCACGGCACCACAGGCGAGGAGGGTTTTGGACATTTGCATGCGATTTTTCTAAGCCAAATCAAGTTATGAAGCAACAGCTTTCCCGGCGGGGGCGGGCGGGCGCCATTGGTTTCGGAACAAGCCCGGGAAGGGCACGCGCAGCAGGCTGCGCACGAGAATGCCCCGCACTTCGGCCCGGGACACTTTGATGCGCCGGCCGGCGTCCAGCACGGGGCCGGTGCGCAACTGTGCCACCGTCCGGACGCCAATCAGGATGGGCCAGGCGCAGGCGAGGCGCACGCGCCACTGGCCGGCGGGCAGGGTATTGGTGTAATTCCAGCCTGCGGCCAGATGCGCCGTGGCGAGGTCCAGCAAATCGTCATAAACCGGGCGAAACACAGCTTCATTTTTGGTGTGCACCAAATCAGCCGCACGCAGCCCCACCCGTTTGAGCCGCTCCGTCGGGAGGTAGCAGCGGCCCTGCCGCAAATCTCGTGGCAGGTCGCGCAGGATGTTCACGAGCTGAAGGCCTTTCCCGAACCGGACGCCGTCGGTCAGCAATTGCGCGTCGTCCAGCGGCGCACCAGGAAACAAATGCGCGCGGCACATCTTCGTCCAGAACTCGCCCACGCAACCGGCCACGCGGTAGGTGTAGTCGTCCAGTTCGGCGTCGGTTTGGAGGGCGATGATTTGCTGGGGCAACCCACCCCTGACCCCTCCCAGGAGGGGAACTGTGTTGTTGGACGCTCCGGACATGTAGCTCCCCTCCTTGGAGGGGCTGGGGGTGGGTGTTCCAACGGTTTGCCTCGCCACTCCGCCAAACCGCATCAAATCCATTTCCTGTCCGCTGGTGATGGTGTCAATCACCGTGCGAACCAAGTTCAGATCTTCGGCGGACAGCGTTTGCAAAAGGGCCAGACTGTCCTCGACCCGTTCGAGCAGCGTCCGTTCGGCGGGCGAACCTTGGTGCACGGCGATGGCGCTGAAGCTGATCGGTTCACGCTGGTGGCCAAAAATCCGCGCCCGCAACCGCGCCAGCGCATTCAGCCGTTCTTGCAGTGGCAGGATTTCCGTGTCGGCAATCGTGTCCGTGGTGCGCGCGAGCAGGTAGGCCAGGCCGATTTGCGGCCGCACGGCGCGCGGCAGCACCCGCAACGTCAGGTAGAACGAGCGCGAGGTTTGCTTGAGCAATTCCTGGAGTGATCCAGTCATTCTGATTGGGCAACGGCTTTTATTTTGCTGTCCCGCAGGGACAACGGAGATTAGCCAGACACGAAGTGTCTGGTCACGCCAAGAAGAGAATTCAACTTGAAGGGACGCTTGGAGGCAACTGCCATCAGCATTTCCTCCATCCCCTGGACAGGCGGGATTTATGTCGCGAAGCGACTCCGGAAATTAGCCAGACACGGAGTGTCTGGTAACAGTAAGAACGTTATTCGTCCTGAAGGGACGGTGGAAATGGGCGCATTGACAATGGATGGTTCCGCCGTCCCGTTGGGACGGGAGGGTTTTTATGGTCGTTACCAGCCACCTTGTGGCTGGCTAATTTCCGATTGTGCCTTTGGCACGAACATGTTTGCGGAAGGCCGGCGCGTGACCCTTGACCGCCGCGGTTCCGGACGTTGGCTTGCGCCGGGCGGGCTTGGGCGTTCGGGTTTTGGCGGCGGGGTTCATTTCAAAATCCGGAAGGATGCTCGGATATGTCACCACAAATAAGCTTCATCGTAGTCCACGTGGTGTTTTTGAAGAAAAGCCACATACTCCTCCTGAAAGGTCTTTGTCCGGTGATGCTCCATCTGGCTGGCGATGTATTCCCTTACCGCGTCACAATTGGAAACACTCACCGTGAATGCGCCATAACCTGGCTGCCACGCGAAGTTTTTCACCCCAATGGTTTCGTGAATCCAGCGTGATGAGGTTTGCTTGATGTCTTGAACAAACGAGGCAAGGGCGTGTGTCGCGCGTAAACCGACCAGCAAATGAACATGGTCAGCCGTTCCACCGACCGCTTCGGGGATTCCCTCCGCTGTGCGAACCAGACCGCCGAGATATTCATGCAAACGGCCTCGCCATGCGTCGTTGATGAACGGATGCCGGTCCTTTGTGCTGAACACGATGTGGTAGTGCAGGCTTAAATGCGTGGATGGCATACCTGTTTGTGTCGCGGAGCGACTCGGGAGATTAGCCAGACACGAAGTGTCTGGTCACGCCAAGAAGAAAAAACGTCCTGAAAGGACGGTGGGAGTTTGAGACGGATACAACGATGGTTCCGCCGTCCCGCTGGGACGGGAGGATGTTTATGGTCGTTACCAGCCACCTTGTGGCTGGCTGCTAATTTCCGATTGTGCCTTTGGCACGAACATGTTTGCGGAAGGCCGGCGCGTGACCCTTGACCGCCACGGCTCCAACCGCCGGCTTGCGCCGGGCGGGCTTGGGCGTTCGGGTTTTGGCGGCGGGTTTCATTTCAAATCAAACAACGAGCACGCCGCCGCATTGAGCAGTTTGTTCGATATGTCCGCCGACATTGGTGTCAGGTGTTAATCCGCATCTGGGACTTTTTCTTCGTAATCTTCCAATACCTTGTCGGAAAGATGCCCAAGGTATTGTTGCCCGAGCAGGTCTGCAACTCTGTCGTATGAAAGATAAGTGCAGGTGTCTGATAAGGCTCCTCCTTCAAGAAGTGCAAAAACTGGCCTTCGGATTTCTTGAAAGACTTTTTCTTGCCGCGAAGCGGGAGCAACAATGTGCAGTTTGATTTTTAGATTTGGCTGCATCGCAAGCAGGTCCGCCATGCGAAGGATTCCTGAATACACCGAGGTCGTGTGTTCAACTTCAAATGCCCGCACAATTGACCGTCCTTTGAGCCATAGAACGTCAATTTGCTCAATCGTCTTCATCGTAGCGCGGTCGAACCCGGCCGGAAGATTCTCAAGCAACACGCCTGGCTCCGGTTTCCATTTGGTAAGAACCCTGGTCCGATCAGCCCGCGGCAGCCAAATTTGGAAACCCATCTGCGAGCCAATCTCAGCCAATGCAGCTTGCATTTGGAGCGATTCCCGCAGTGCGTTTGCATCTACTTGCCCGGTCTTTTCAATTTCAGCATTTTGCGGGACGGTTACAGTTACTTCCTTATCCGCTCTCTTGACGGTGTCCTCGGGGTTCCAAAGCTCCATCATGGAATACAAGAACGCGGATAATGTTCGCGCAGATCCCTCGACGCCCAGCGCGCGAATCCCTTCGCGAATCAGCACGTTGCTGTGCGCAATGCGGTTTCCAATCGAGGCGGAATTCCAATCGAAAGGCAGTTTCAGATCGAGAAATTCGATTTGGGCTTTCCGGTGCTTGAGCGAAATCGCCGAAAGATTTTCAACGGGGTCATAAGCTGCAAGCAGTGCGTTAAGCACATTCCCGCTTTCACCGGTAAGCCTGTTTTTCCCGTCCGCGTTTTCAACATAAAGTTCATCAATCAATGTGGCCTTACGATCCGCTTTGCTTTCCTTGAAAATGGCGTCAACTAAACGCGCCAGTTTTTGATCTGAATGGAGAATGTTGAACAATTTCCGCCAGACGTTCTGCGGCACCATTACTTTGGCGACAACTTCACTGCCTTTAGGTTTGCCCTTTGCACAGAAATCAAGAATGCGGATAATTTCGTCGCAAGTTTCATCTGGAATCTCGCCGTGTCCTTGTGCAAGCACTTGCTCGGACCAGAATTGTTGAAATGCGGCGCTTTGCCTCTGCCAAATCATATCCTTGGCAACTGAATCATAACTTTGGAGGAACCTCGAAACGAGGTCTTGCATCAAAGGTTTGTTCATAAACATTTCACCGAAGCAGTTCCCGCCACCTTGCCAGTTGCTTCGCCACTTCCTTCGTTCCCGGAGCGCCGGTCAGGTTTCGTTTTGCCATCGCGCGTTGCAGCTTGAAGATGCCGAGCGCATCGCGGCCAAAGGTTTTGTCGATGGCTTGCAGTTCCGCGAACTTGAGTTGATCCAGCGGTTTGCCCGTCTTCTCGCTGTGCGCGACGACGGCGCCCACGACGTGATGCGCCTGCCGGAACGCCATGCCGCGCCGCACGAGGTAATCCGCGAGGTCGGTGGCGAGCAATTGCGGGTCGCGCGCGGCGGCGGCGCAGGCGGCGGCGTTCACCTTCGTGTTCGCCAGCATCGCGGCCATCAGCCGGACGCTCGCCCTCACGGTGTCCGCCGTGTCGAACAGCCGTTCCTTGTCTTCCTGCAAGTCGCGATTGTAGGTCATCGGCAGGCCCTTCAGCAGTGTTAGCAGCGCAACAAGATTGCCGATGACGCGGCCGGACTTGCCGCGCGTGAGTTCGGCTACATCCGGATTCCGCTTCTGCGGCATGAGCGACGAACCGGTCGTGTAGGCGTCGGCGATCTTGATGAAGTTGAACTCCGCGCCCGCCCAGAGAATGACGTCCTCTGCGAGCCGCGACAGGTGCACAGCGATGAGCGCGGCGGCAGCGCAGAATTCCACGAGGAAATCCCGGTCGCTGACGCCGTCCATCGAATTCTGCGTGACGCGCGGCTTGCCCTGCGCATCCACGAAGCCAAGCAACTTAGCGACGAACTCACGATTAAGCGGCAGCGTGGAACCGGCAATCGCGCCGGAACCGAGCGGACAGACGTTCGCGCGTTCGGCGCAATCAGCCAGCCGCGTGAAGTCGCGTTGCAACATCTCGACGTAGGCGAGCAGGTGATGCGCGAAATAGACCGGCTGCGCCCGTTGCAGATGCGTGTAACCGGGGATGATGACGTCGGCATTCTTTGCGCCGAGCTGCACGAACGATTTCTGGAGCTGCCGCAACTCGCCTTGCAATGCGGCGATCTCGTCACGCAGCCAGAGCCGCATGTCGAGCGCAACCTGGTCGTTGCGCGAGCGGGCGGTGTGCAGCTTCGCGCCGGCGGGCACGCGCTTCGTCAGTTCCGCCTCGATGTTCATGTGGACGTCTTCGAGTTCCGGCTTCCATTTGAATTTCCCGGCGGCGATCTCGGCAGCGATTTGCTTGAGGCCGCGCGTGATGGCGGCGAGTTCGGCCGGCTTCAACACGCCGATCTTCCGGAGCATGGTGGCGTGCGCGATGGAGCCGCGGATGTCGTGCTGCCACAACCGCCAGTCGAAGGAGATGGATTCCGAGAATGCGGCGACATCGGCGGCCGGACCGCCGGAGAACCGTCCACTGCGCGAGACAACCCGTTTCATGGCCCGAATGTATCGGTGGAAACGCGTGGGGTCACGTGGGAAACGGGATTCAGGAAGTCCGCGTGACCTTGTCCCAAACAGCCCGCTTGAACCATGCAGGCATCTGATCGGTCTTCATTTCGAGCATGTGGCCGTCAGTGATCTCGGCCAGCCAGGTTCGATCCTGATCGTGGGTGGAATTGTCGAAAATGTAGGCGCGATTTGTGTAGGCGATGGCATCCCTCAACAAATTCAATGAGCGCGCATAACGGCTGACAATTTTGTCTTCAGGCACCGGGTGGCCACCGAGCCGGACGCGGTTGCGAACGCGCGAAACATTAATCTCCGGATCATCGGTCGCGATGTAGTAAAGATACGTGCGATAGCCCAGACGCTGGGCGGTTTTCAGAATTTCCACTTTGTCGGTTGAGGACATCACTGTTTCGAAGGTGAATGAAATTCTCCCGGCCAATAATTTTCTTCGCAGAAAATCAGCCAGCACCGAGGCGAGATATGGGTTGGCGGCACCGCTGCCGAACGAGAGGCTGTTCCCGGAAGTATCGAGGGCTGCACCGAATGCGGATATCGGCGCGCGCTGAAGCAGCGAGGAATTTCGCAGAAACGAAGTCACTTCCGCCGGCTCAGCCGACACGTGGTAACTCGTCAGGTCCAAGGAGCCGGTGACGCGAAGTTCCTGCTCGATCTCGTCGGGGTTGATGTAAACGCCGAGGAGCGCGGGAGGCAGGACCGTTTTGAGGGTGCTTTTTCCCGAGCCGTTCGGCCCGGCGAACATGCGCAGACGTGGCGTTGGGTCGCTCACTGAATGGCGATCTTCTTCCCACGTTCCACAGGGATCGGAGGTTCAATTTCCTTGATTCGCCGGCGTGTGCCATCGGGGAACACTTCGTAGATCACTCCATCTTCTGATTGCAGGACGCTTTGGCCTGAGGCCAGCGTCCGCTTGAGCGCCGCGTTAAACGTGACGCCTGACAGGGTTGGAAACAGGCTCTCCAACTGTTGAATCGTCTTCTCGTGCTCCGACATATCGAAATTTTCTCAAGGCAAAATAGGCTGGCTTGGCGCCCGGAGCAAACGATTCTTCCGACAGTTCGCTGGACCCTCCGCTGTCACGCCTTTTTAACCTCCCCGTCGTTCGTTTGTGCCGGACGCGCGTTAGAAGTTCTGCGTTCCGTTGAGTTCAACGGATTTGAACAAGGAAAAACCAAACACGAAACAGCACATGAACCTGAATCAAGTATTCCAACTCGCGCTGGCCGCGGCGTTCCCCGCCGTTGCTTGCGCCAACAGCATCACCGGCCCCAGCAGCTCGCAATCGCCCTACGTCATCGGCTCCCAGCCCGGCGTGGTGACCGTTTCCGTCCTCACCGTCGGCGATGCCGTCAACTACAAGGCTGACGGTGTGACGCCTTACCGCATGGTGGGCATCCCGGACGGTCTTGGTGCGTTCGACAACGGTGACGGCACTTTCACCGTGTTGATGAATCAGGAACTCGGCAGCACGATTGGAGTCGCCCGTGATCATGGCATGAAAGGCGCCTTCGTCTCCAAGTGGATCATCGACAAGGGAGACTTCACCGTGCGGCATGGCGAAGATTTGATGAAGCAGGCGTGGGCGTGGACAACCAACGGTTACGTTCTGAATACCAACCAGCCGTTCAACCGTTTTTGCTCCGCGGATCTTCCCGCGCTGACGGCATTTTACAATCCGGCCAGCGGGCTGGGTTACCATGGCCGCATTTTCATGGACGGCGAAGAGAGCGGCACCGAAGGCCGCGCCATGGCCCACTTGATGGATGGCAACAGCTACGAACTGCCTGCCGTCGGGAAGCTGGCGTTTGAAAACGTCGTTGCCAATCCCGGCACGGGTGACAAGACCGTTGTTGCGGGCACTGATGATGGCACGGGTGGTCAGGTTTACATGTATGCGGGCACCAAAACCAGTTCTGCTGATCCAATCAACGCGGCGGGCCTCGACAACGGCGTGCTCTACGGCATCAAGGTCGCCGGCTTTGCGGCCGAGCCAGCGGCGACTGGCATTCCTTCCGGGACCGCCTTCACCTGCGTCAACCTCGGCGACGTCAAGTTGAAGACGGGTTCGCAGATTGAAAGCGACAGCCAAACGAATGGGGTCACCAGCTTCAATCGTCCGGAGGACAGTTGCTGGGATCCAAGCAATCCGAACGATTTTTACTTCGTGACGACGGCGAGCTTCACCGGCAACAGCCGGCTCTGGCGTTTGCGCTTCGTGGATGCGAGCCGGCCGGAACTCGGCGGCACCATAGATATGCTGCTCGCCGGAGGGGAAGGCCCGAAGATGATGGACAACATCACCGTCTCCAAGCGTGGTTCGGTGTTCATCCTCGAAGATGTCGGCAACAATCCTCACATTGGCAAGATTTGGCGTTACAGCATTGCGAAAGACACCGTTGAACAAGTCGCTGCCCATGATCCGAACCGCTTTGCGGTGGGTGGTTCAAAGTTTCTGACTCAGGATGAAGAAGCCTCGGGGATCATTCCGATGAATGAAATTCTGGGCGAAGGCTGGTATCTCTTCGATACTCAGGCGCACTACAATACTGGCGACTCCGAGACGGTCGAAGGCGGACAGTTGCAATTGCTGCACTTCCCGCCCGGTCGCGAAAAGTAATCTTCCGTAAAGTCCGACTCAATGGCGGGGCTTGCGCGAGCAGGCCTCGCCCTTTTTGTTGCCTTCAAGTTTGTAGTCCCGGCTTTAGTCGGTCCCTTTGGGGGGCGTTAATCGGAGTTTTCTCGGAGACTGCCTAAAGGCAGGACTACGAGCTTGCCGCCTTGATAGCCTCCAGCTCCTCCCAACGAGCATAAAGCGTGGCGATGGTTTCTTTGGTGGCATCGAGTTCGCCGGTGAGTTGGTTGACTTGGGCGCCCTGTTTGCGGAAGAACTCCGGGTCGGCGAACAGCCCTTCGATGCGCGCAACTTCCGCTTCCGCAGCCTGAATCTGTGCTTCGATGCCTTCCAACTCGCGCGCCTCCTTGAACGAGAGCTTGCGCGGCCTGGCCGGCTTTGTAGCCGCACCTCGTGAGTGTGCGGTTGCCTTGTTCAAAGCGACGATGTCCGCGCTTTCCCGGGATGCCGCTGCGGCTGCACGTTCCTTCTTCTCGATGTAATAATCGTAGTCGCCGACGCTGTGATGGATTTTGCCGTCGCCTTCGAACGCGAGAATGTCTGTGCAGACACGGTTCAGGAAATAGCGATCGTGGCTGACCACGCACACGACACCGGGGAACGCGATGAGCGCTTCTTCCAACACGCGTAGTGTCGGCAGATCCAAGTCATTTGTCGGCTCGTCGAGGATAAGAAAGTTGCCGCCGGCCTTGAGAATTTTCGCCAGCAGCAAACGGCTCCTTTCGCCGCCGCTGAGCTTCTTGATCGGAGTCACGATGCGGTCGTCGGCGAAGAGGAAGCGCTTGAGATAGGCGCGGACGGAAATCTTTGATTCGCCCCAGTTCACGAAGTCTTTGCCTTCGGAGGCTTCGTCGAGCACGGTCGCCTCGTCATTCAACTGGAGCCGCGCCTGGTCCACGTAGTTGAATTTCGTCAGCTGCCCGATCTTCACGATGCCGTCCGTTGGCAGGAGCTGGCCGATGGTGGCTTTGAGCAACGTGGTTTTTCCGAGGCCGTTGCGCCCGCACACACCGATCCGGTGGCCGTTCTCAAAGACGAAGTTGAATCCGCTGAACAACGTGCGCCCGCCGAGTTCCATGCCGAGATTGGTCAGTTCCACCGTGCGATTGCCGAGTTGCGGCGGCGGCGGGATGACGAGTTCCATGTCCTCCTCGACCGGCCTGGCTTCCTGCGCGGAAACGTCGTCGAAGCGCTCGAAGCGGTTCTTCGCCTTCTTGCGTTGTGCGCGTGGACCGGTGCGAACCCATTCGAGTTCCTTGCGCAGAAACATCTGGCGCTTGTGCTCGACCGTGGCGTCGGCGGCCTGGCGCTCGGCCTTGTCGAGCAGGTAATCGGTGTAGTTGCCGTCGTGCCACCAGAACTTGCCGTCGCACAGCTCGACGATGCGGTTCACCACGCGGTCGAGGAAATAGCGGTCGTGCGTGACGACCAGGAACGTGCCGTTGAACTCGTTTAAAAAATCGGCCAACCACTCGATGGACTCGGGGTCGAGATGGTTCGTCGGCTCATCGAGGATTAGGAAATCCGGTCGCGACACAATCGCCCGTGCCAGCGCGACACGCCGCTTTTCGCCACCGGAAAGCGTGGCGATGTCGCGGTCGCCCGCCGGACAGTTCAGGTGCGACATCGCGGTTTCGATGCGCGAATCCACCGTCCAGCCTTCGAGCGTCTGGATGCGATGCTCCAGTTCCTCGTGCCGCTTCGAGTCGTGCGGCAGCGATTCGAACTCTGCAATCAGGTCGAGCGTGCGTTGCGCGCCCGCTCGCACGTTGCCGCGCACGTCGAGCGCCGGATCGAGCGTGAAGTCCTGCGACAGATAGCTGACCACCAGATCGCGCCGCCGCGTGACGTCACCGGCATCCGGCACCAGCAACCCGGCGAGGATTTTCAGGAACGTCGTCTTGCCGCAGCCGTTGCGACCGACCAGCCCGATGCGTTGCCCCTCGTCAATGGCGAGCGTGGCCGCGTCGAGGATGGCGCGGTCGTTGTAGCGGACGGTGACGTCGGTGGCGTTGATAATCGTGGACATGGAGCAATGAATAACGGTGAAATCCCGATGACGAGTGTGCGTCAATAGATTTCCCAGCACGAGGCTGACTGGTCTTGCGCGAACGTTTGCAAAGCCCCGGCCTGATCCCGAAGCACCTGCGCCACGACGGCTGTGGGCTGATTGCCGCAGCGGAGCAGGATGACTTTGGGCGGCGGACCAAATAACGCCGCCATATCGGCAAAGTCCGAGTCTTGCGTTACGAGCGTGAAACCGTTGCGTTTGGCGTGATCCCAGATGGTGCGATCATCGGCCTCATGCAGCCCCAGCAACCGCACTTGCTGGGAATCCGGAAACACGTCGGCCAAAAGTTTGCAGAGCTTGAAGCTGAGGTTCTGATCGAACAGCAGCTTCATGCAGCGGAGAGAAGGCGCCGTTCACGATCCGCGGCGAAAGCGAGACAAGCACGGATGTCCTCTTCCGTGAGTTCTGGATAATCGGAAAGAATCTGCTCGTGTGACATGCCGGCGGCCAGCCAACCCAGCACGTCAGCAACTGCAATGCGCATACGGCGGATGCTCGGACGTCCGCCGCGCTTGCCGGGTTCGATGGTAATGATGTGTTGGTAGTTCAAGTTCATGATCGCCCAACTGGACTTTATTATGCCGCTTTGGGCTTTTGCCGGCAACTGGTTGTTCAGACTTATTCCACGCCCGCCCGATGCCGGTAAAGCGCCACCAGCGCAGCGCCGATGGCTTGCGAGAGTTCGCCGAGCACGGCGGGCACGATCTGGAGGGTTTTGCGTTGGGCGGGCCAGAAATACGGTTCCGCCGCCGCGCGGATGCCTTTGAGGTAACGCTCGCGGAATTCGGGCGTGGTGGCCTCGGTGTCCATCAAGCCGCCGCCAATGATGACGATGCCGGCGTCGAATGCGAGCGTGAGGTTCGCGATGTGCAGCCCCATGGCGCGGGCCTGGAAGTCGAAGATTTCCAGCGCCAGCGCATCGCCCTTTTGGGCGCGGCCGCGGAGCGAAAGCGCCTTTTCCTTCGGCGTGCCGGTGGCGGTGGCGAGTTCGTGGTTCGGAAATTTCTTCAGCTTTTCCTCCAGCAAATGCGGCAGGCCGGAAATCGTGGTGTAAACCTCGAAGCAGCCCCAGTCGCGGCCGCAGCCGCACGGGAACGGCTTGATGCCGCCCAGCATTTGCAGCGGCGCGGGCATGTGCGCGCCTTCCATGCTCGCCAGCGTGTCGCCGGGCAGCGGCAATCCGTTCTGATCAATGTAAGCGCAGCCCAGGCCGGAGCCGGGCATGAGCATCAACACGGAGTGTTTCGTGTCCTTCCGGGCGTAACGCGCTTCGGCCACGCCGCCGAACTGGCCGTCGTTGCCCATCACGAGCGGAATCGGACGCCCGGCGGCCTGCGCCAGCGCGCGGCTGTAATCCTCATGCACATCCCAGCCCGCGAAACTCGGCGGTAGATTCGCCGAACGATCCAGCACGCCGTAACGTTGATACGGCCCGGGAATGGCGAGTCCGACGCCATTCACCTGCGCCCAGGTCAGGTGGTGTTCCTGGAGAAAAATATTGCAGGATTCGATCCAGCCGCTGATGACCGCTGTGGTGCCCTGCTGGGAATTGGTGGGGCGCTGAAAAACTTTCCGGGAGACGGGTTCTTCGTTTTCCCAGACGGCGTTGATCTTGGTGGTCGTCGCGCCGCTGTCGGTGCCGAGGTAGAGGTGTTGCGGTGAACTCATGTCACGTGTCGATTCCAAATGTCCGAGCAGTGTGGTTCACGCGCCGGGAAAAGGGAAGCCGCCAATGGCATGGGCTCCGGCGACGTTCAGCGCGGTGGAAAACAAGTTCAGGCCGGCGAACGCATGAACGGCCGGGGCCGGCTTCGAACCCGGCGTGCCGTTGCGGATGGCTCGCCGTTGAACGCGGAACCTGAAGACGCGAGGGAACACTGCCGGTCAATGAACCGGCGATTCCGCTTTCACGTTGGCGAGCGACTGGCTGGTGTCCCAACCGCCGCCGAGTGCTTTCACGAGACCCACGGTGGCGACGCGTTGCTCGCCTTCCAATTGGGCCACCGTGCGTTGTCGCTCCAACGCGGCGCTTTGCGCGGTGGCGACTTCGAGGAACGTCACCAGGCCCGCCTTGTAGCGGTTATTGGCAATCGCCAGCGTGTGTTCGGCGGCGGCGAGCGCGGCGCGTTCGGAATCCAGTTGCGCGGCCAGCAGGCGTTGCGCGGCGAGTTGATCCTCCACGTCCGCGAACGCGCTCAGCACGGTCTGCCGGTAATTCGCCACCGTGGCGTCGTAACCGGCGCGGGCGGCCGCGAGCTGGGCCCGATTGCGCCCCCCGGTGAACAGCGGCAGCTCCAGCGAGGGGCCGACCGACCACATCCGGCTCGGCCAGTTGAACGCGCTGCCGGCGTCCACGGATTCAAATCCCGCGAGGCCGTTGAGGCGGATGCGTGGGTAGAAGGCGGCTTGCGCCACGCCCACGTTTGCATTGGCGGCGGCCATGCGCCGTTCGGCGGCGGCAATGTCCGGCCGGCGTTCGAGCAATTCGCTTGGCAGGCTGACGGGCAAATTCGGCAGCGCGCGATCTGTCGTCGTGGTCGCAGCGACCGCAACGTTGAAGCTCGTGGCGGGCTGGCCGCACAACGTGGCGAGGGCGTGGAGCAATTGCGTTCGCTGGAGTTCCAGCGCCGGCAGTTGCGCCTCGGCGGTGCGCAGTTGTGTTTCGGCCTGTGCGACGTCGAGATCGGAAACGATGCCGCCCTGGCGTCGGTTGCGGGTGAGTTCGAGCGAGCGGCGATACGTTTCAATCGTGTCCGCGACCAGGGCCCGCTCGGTGTCGAGTGCGCGCAGGGTGAAATAATCCGCGGCCACTTCTGTTTGCAGTGCGAGCTTCACGGCGGCGAGATCGTCGGCCACAGCGTAAAAGGCGGCCCGGGCTGATTCGGATTCGCGCCGGGCGCGGCCCCACAAATCGACTTCCCAGCCAAGTTCCAGCGCGGTGGCAAAAGTGTTGTAAGTGTGCGCAACCCCGGCGGCCTTGCCGCTTTGGGGCGCGTTTACACTGGTGCGCTGCCGCGTCGCTGAACCGGTGGCGGCGAGATTCGGAAACAAATCGGCATGCGCCAGATCGAACTCGGCGCGGGCCTGGTCAAAGCGCGCGACGGCACCGACCAGCGTCTGGTTTTCGCTGGTGGCGAGCGTCTCCAGCCGGCTCAATTCGGCGTCGTCAAAAAGGCTCCACCACGTCCCGCGCGGCAGGTGCGCTGCGGGCTCCGCGACTTTCCACTCGTTGGTGCCGGCGCCAAAGGCGGCGGGCAGGGACTGCGCTGGGAGCGCGGCGGGACGCTGGTAATCCGGGCCGGCGGCGCAGCCCGCGAGCAGCACCAGCCCGGCGCCACCAAGAACGGTGAGGGTTTTCATTGCGCGGCCAGATTCCTGGTTTCCGGTTGCGCCACCTGCACGGTCATGCCGTCGGTGATGGAATCAGGCGGGTTGTCAATGATACGGTCGCCGGGGTTCAGGCCAGCTAGAACTTCCACCGTCTTGCCGAAGTCGCGCCCCAGCGTGACGGAACGCAAATGCGCCTTGTGGTCGTCGCCAACCACCGCGACCTGCATGCCTTCAGCACGGAAAATCAGGGCGTTGTCCGAAAGAGTCAGCACTTTCGGCGCGGCGGACTCGTTGAAGCGCACCTGGGCGTAACTGCCGGCGAGGAGGTCGCCGTTTGGATTGTTCACCTGCAGTTCCACCTGCAACGTGCGCGAGGCGGGATCCATCGCGCCGGCCGTGCGGGTGAGTTCGCCGGTGAACTTGCGGCCCGGCTGTTCGAGAAACG
This sequence comes from Verrucomicrobiia bacterium, assembly GCA_035765895.1. Taxonomy (NCBI): domain Bacteria; kingdom Pseudomonadati; phylum Verrucomicrobiota; class Verrucomicrobiia; species Verrucomicrobiia bacterium. The sequence goes on from DASTWL010000052.1 coordinate 15,014, forward strand.
TCAGCTCCGCCTTCTGGCCGGGCGCCAGCGCGTGGACGTATTGCTGCGGCACGCGCACGTAAACGCGCAACGGATCGGTCTGGGCCATGCGGAACAGTTCGGGCCCGCTGCCGGCGGCGATGAGCTGGCCGATGTCCGTGTTGCGCGCGGTGATGGTGCCGGTGAACGGCGCGGTGACGCGGGCAAAGTTCTGCAACTGCTCCAGCCGGTTGTAATTGGCCTGCGCGGCGGCGAGGTTCGCCTGTTTCAGCGCGTAGTCGGATTGTTTCTCGGCCGTCTCCTGCTCGCTGACGCTGGCGGTCTTCAGCAATTCCGACCAGCGGTCGGCGGTGATTTTGGCGAGGTCGAGCGCGGCCTTCGCCTGGTTCACCTCGGCCTTCGCCTGTGCGAGCTGCTGATTGAGTTCGGGCGTGTCAATTTCCGCCAGCACCTGGCCGTTGGTGACGTGATCGCCAATGTCCACGAGCCACGCCTTCAAATAGCCGCTGGCCCGGGCATGAATCGAAGCCTGAATGAACGCCTGCACGTCGGCGGGCAGGGGCGTGCCCCATGCGGCTTGCGCGGGCGTCGGCGTGATGACGCTCACGGTCGGCGCGGATTCGGTGCGCGCCGCGACAATCAGCTTGCGGTGCGCCAGCCAGCGCGGCACCAGGCCAACGGCCAGGCCGATGACGAGCAGGAGGACGACCACTTCCGCGACCCGCCGTAAACGAACGGGCGGCGGTGCGTCGGGCGAGGAGGATGCGTTTGTGTTCATGGCGTTGTCGAAGCGGTTTGGGACTGCGGTTTGTGATGCCGGTGCAGGAAGCTGAAAACGACCGGCACGAAAAACAGGGTTGCGATGGTGGCGAACACCAGTCCGCCGATCACGGCGCGGCCAAGCGGCGCGTTCTGTTCGCCGCCCTCGCCGAGGCCGAGGCTCATGGGCGCCATGCCGATGACCATCGCCAGCGCGGTCATTAACACGGGCCGGATGCGTTGGACGCCGGCATCGAGCGCCGCAGCGACGGGCGCCATGCCGCGTTCCAGGTTTTCCCGGGCGAACGAAATGACGAGCACCGAGTTGGCCGTGGCCACGCCAAGGCTCATGATGGCGCCCATCAGCGCCGGCACGCTCAGGGTCGTTTGCGTGAGGAACAGTCCCCATACCACACCCGCCAGTGCCGCCGGCAGCGCCGTGATGATGATGAACGGATCCAGCCAGCTCTGGAAATTCACCACGAGCAGGAAGTAAATGAGCACGATGGCCATCACCAGGCCGATGCCAAGGCCGAAATAGCTGGTGCGCATCGTCTCGGCCTGGCCGCGCAGGACGATGCTGCTGCCGCGGGGCAGATCTTTCTTGAGCTTTTCCACGAGAGGCTGAAGGTCGTTCAACACGCCGCCGAGGTCCCGCCCGTCCACGCCGCCGTAAATGTCGATGACCGGCACCACGTCGTAGTGCGAAACCACCGGCGGCACTTCGACGCGCTTGAGGCGGGCGACGTTCGCGAGAATCTGGCCGTTGGCCGCGCCGGGCAGGCTGGCGCTGATGGGCATGGCGTTGAGCTGCTGCACTGAATTGATGGCGTATTCCGGCGCGCGGACGTTGATGAGGTATTGCACGCCCACATTCGGATTGAGCCAGAACGCGGGCTGCACCTGACTGCTGCCGCTCAGGCCAAGCAACACCGAGTTCGCCACGTTTTGCTCCGTCAGGCCCAGTCCCGCGGCCTTGACGCGGTCCACCTCGACGTTGAACTGCGGCAGGTTGTTCGGTTGTTGGACCCGCACGTCCACGGCGCCGGGAACCCTTTTGATTTCCTCGGCGAGCCGCACGGCCAGGGCGCGGTTGCTGACCTGGTCGCGCCCGACGATCTGCACGTCGAACGGCGCGGGCAGGCTGAAGTTCAGCGTCTGGCTCACGATGTCCGCGGGCAGGAAGTAAAACAAGGTGCCGGGGAATTCGCGGTTCAGGCGCTCGCGCAATTCGCGGACGTAATTCTCGGTCGGCGCGTGGCCAGGCTTCAACGTCACCAGCACGTCGGCGTCACCCGGTCCAATCACGCCGCTGGTGTTGTAACTCAGATTGATCGAGGAGTTCGGGATGCCGATGTTGTCCAGGATGCCGCCGATTTCGCGGGCGGGGACCACTTGGTGGATCACTGCGTTCACTTCGCCGGCGAGGCGTTCGGTTTCCTCGATGCGCGTGCCCGTCGGGGCGCGCAGGTGCAGCAGAAACTGGCCCGTGTCCACGCTCGGAAAGAAGTTGCGGCCGAGGAATTCCGTCAGCAGCCACGAGCCGGCGCACAGCGCGAGAAAGAACAGGGCAAAGGATTTCCGGTGCGCGAAGCAACTGGCCAGCAACGCGCGATACCCGCGGCGGAAGTGTTCAAAGCCGCTTTCGAACCCGCGCTGGAGCCGCACAAAAGGACGCACCCACCACGGCGACCGGGATTCGTCGATGTGTTCCCCGTGCAATTGCACGTTCCGATAGAACCACATCACCAGCGTCGGCAGCAGCGTCCGGGAAATCGCGTAGCTCGCGAGCATCGCGAACACGACCGCCTCGGCCAGCGGCACGAACAAATACCGCGCAACCCCGGTGAGGAAGAACATCGGCACGAACACGATGCAGATGCAGAGCGTCGAGACGAACGCCGGCATCGCGATTTCCTGCGAACCTACCATGATCGCGTCTTCCAACGGCTGTCCGGTGGCCATGTGCCGGTGGATGTTTTCAATCGCGACCGTGGCGTCGTCCACCAGAATGCCCACCGCCAGTGCCAGACCGCCGAGCGTCATCAGGTTGATGGTTTCGCCGAGCGCGCTCAATGTGGCGATGGAGCAAAGCACGGCCAGCGGAATGGACAGGGCGATGATGAACGTGCTGCGCCACGAACCGAGGAACAGCAGGATCATGGCGGCGGTCAGCGCGGCGGCGATGATGCCTTCGCGCAGCACACCGTTGATGGCCGCGCGCACGAACAGCGACTGGTCGGCGAATTCCTTCACCTGCAAATCCGGCGGCTGGGCGGCCATGACGCGGGGCAGGGCGGCCTTCACGCCCTTCACCACGTCGAGCGTCGAGGCGTTGCCCGCCTTCATGATGGTGAGCAGCGCGCCGCGGACGCCGTCCTGCCGCACCGCGTTCTGCTGCGGCGTGTAACCGTCATGCACCTGGGCGACGTCGCTCAGGTGCATGGTCGCGCCGCCCACGACCTTGATCGGGAGGTGGTTCAAATCATCGATCAGGCGCGCGTTGGAATCCACGGTAACGCTGAATTCCGTGGAGCCAATCTTGGCGGTGCCGCTGGGGAGGATGAGGTTTTGCGCGTTGATCGCGCCCACCACTTCCTGCGGGAGAATGTTCTTTGCCTTCAACGCCGGCAGGTTCAAATCCACGGAGACCACGCGTGATTTGCCGCCGTAAGGCCACGGGATCATGGCGCCGCGCACGGTGGAGAGGCCGACGCGGACCTGGTTGGCCGTGGCGTCGAAGAGTTCCTGTTCGGACATTTTCGGGCTGCTGAAGCTATATTGCGAAATCGGCACCGTGGAGGCGCTGTATTGAATGATCAACGGCGGCTGCATGCCGGGCGGCATCTGGCGCAGAATCGTCTGGGCGCCGGCGGTGATTTGCGCGACGGCGGTGTCCACCGACGAGCCGGGCTGGAGGAACACCTTGACCACGCTGATGCCGTTGTAGGAGGTGGACTCGATGTGCTCGATGTTGTTGACGGTAACCGTCAGGATGCGTTCGTGCGCGTAGGTGATGCGTTGCTCGACCTGCTTGGCGTCGAGGCCGGTGTATTGCCAGATGATGCTGACGACCGGGATGTTGATGGCCGGAAAAATGTCCGTCGGCGTCCGGAGCAGGATCAGCGGCGTCAGCAGCACCAACAACAACGCCGCCACGACGAACGTGTAGGGCCGGCGCAATGCCAATCGAACAATCCACATACAATCTCTTTACGGCTTTGGGTTAACTGACCGGTCAAATAAACAGCGGTTGGATGCTCCCGTTTGGTTTTAATCCGGGGAAAAGGACCGTCACGCGGTGACCGCGCGGGCGCCAATCAGGTCCATGACGGTTGGCTCCAGGTCGCGCAACAGCCCGAGGTCATTGCGGATCTTGGCGTGGAGCAGGAAACCGAGCGCGGTCGAGTAAACGCGGGTGGCAGTCACCTGCGGATCGGCCACGTCAATCAGCCCCTGACGTTGCGCATCCGCGAGGGCGCTTTCAACGTAGCGAATGGTGCGCTCCACCAGTTCCTGGGTCTTGGCGCGGATTTTTTCCTCCTGCGTGGCCAGTTCAGTGCCGAGGCTGCCGTAGGGACAGCCGCACACGCTGCCATACTTTTCGGCCCGTTTTTTCTGGCGTTTCTGAATGTAGGCGCACCAACGTTCGAGGCGCTCCAAGGGCGGCACCTGTGCCGAAAAAATCTGATCCAGCTCCGGCTGCTTCTCGCGCCAGTGCTCCTCGTAGGCCGCCACGGCGAGGTCGGCCTTGGATGGGAAGTAATGGTAAAAGCTGCCCTTGTTGACGTCCGCCCGCTCGCAAATTTGGTCCACACTCACCGCGCCGTAGCTCTGGTTCCAAATGAGGTCGAACCCCACCTGCAACAACCGTTCCTTGGCGTCACTCGTGCGTCCCATAAAGTCGCGTCAGCTCTTTTTGATCCATGGACCCACCCTGTTTTGGCGGGCGCGACGCAAAATACGCAAATTGACTGAACGGTCAAATTAAAATCGCAAAAAGTGCGATTAGCGCCGGTGGAGTCCGTTTTGCCCGGGGAAAATTACGTTACTCCCGCGCCGTTTGCACCGGCAACGCGGAGAGGATCACGCCTTTGTTGGTCTCGCCGAAGTAGTTCGCGGACCATTCGTTGGCGAACAGGATCACGGGGTTTTTGCCGATGTCGTAGGCGAACTTCGCGCCACTGGGCACGGTGAGGCCATCCAGCGCCTCCTCGCTGATGTCCGGCGGCAACCAGCGGACGACATTCCACGGCGCGGCTTCCAGACGTGACTCGGCGCCGTATTCGCTTTCGAGCCGGTATTGCACGACCTCGAATTGCAGCGGACCGACGGCCGCCAGCAGCGGTGTTTTAACCGCCGAGTTGCGCAGATAAAGCGCCTGGATGACGCCTTCCTGCAACAATTGGTCCAGTCCTTGGCGGAATTGTTTGAACTTGGCGGTGTTTGGGTTGTGCAGGTAGCTGAACGCTTCGGGCGTGAAGCGCGGGATTTCCTTGTAGATAATCTTCGGGTCGGTCGTGAGTGTGTCACCGATGCCAAAGCTGTCATGGCCGACGAGCCCGATGACGTCGCCGGGGAAGGCTTCATCCACGGTTTCGCGGTCGTTGCCGAAAATTTTGTGCGAACTGGAGAGGCGCACCTTTTTCTCGCTGCGCGAGTGGTGCACGGTCATGTCGCGCTCGAACTTGCCGGAGCACACGCGGATGAAGGCGATGCGGTCGCGGTGCTTGGGATCCATGTTTGCCTGAATCTTGAAAATGAACCCGCTGAAGTGCGGATGCTCGGGCGAAATCTCGATGCCCGCCATGACGCGGGGTTTCGGCGGCGGGGAATGTCTCAGAAAGCCATCCAGGAGCAACTGCACGCCGAAATTGTTGATGCCGCTGCCGAAGAAAACCGGCGTGGTCTTGCCCGCGAGGACGGCGGCTTCGTCGAATTCGTGGCCGGCGAGTTCGAGCATGTCGAGTTCCTCCACCGTGCGCCGGTAGGTTTCCTCGTCGAGGCGTTCGCGAATGAGCGGGGCGTCGATGCCGCCGACTTCGACGGGCGCGCGATATTGGCCGCCGACCGTGCGTTCGAAGAGGTGCATCAGCTTCGTATGCCGGTCGTAAACGCCCTGAAACTCGAAGCCGTTGCCGATCGGCCAGTTCACCGGAAACGCGCCGATGCCCAGCACGCGCTCGAGTTCATCAATCAGCTCCAGCGGGTTTTTCATCGGCCGGTCGCACTTGTTCATGAAGGTGAAGATCGGCACGCCGCGCTGGCGGCAGACCTCGAACAATTTGCGCGTCTGCGGCTCGATGCCTTTGGCGGAATCAATCACCATCACGACGGAATCCACGGCGGTCAGCACGCGGTAGGTGTCCTCGGAGAAATCCTTGTGACCGGGCGTGTCGAGCAGGTTGATGCGGTAGCCGTCGTAGTCGAACTGGAGCACCGTCGAGCTGATGGAGATGCCACGCTTCTTTTCGAGTTCCATCCAGTCGGACGTGGTGGCGCGCTGGTTCTTGCGCGCGGTTACCGAGCCGGCGAGCTGCACGGCGCCGCCGTAAAGCAGGAGCTTTTCCGTCAACGTCGTTTTGCCCGCGTCCGGATGCGAGATGATGGCGAACGTGCGCCGTTTTTGGATTTCTTTGGCAATATCCACAACAAAGGCGGACAGGATAGCCTTTCCGCGCACCGGAACAAGCCGGGAAAGAACGGCCGGGCAGGGACAGCCGGGGCTTCGCTTCGGCTCCGCGACGGCGGTGGCAGGCAACCGGGCGCGTGCGCCGCTTCAGCGCGGGCCGGTTTCCTGGAGCACGTCGTGAATTTTTTGGAGCAGCGCCTCGGCGGTGTAGGGCTTGGCCACGAAATGGCAGATGCCGTTGTTCATGGCGCGGGCCACCACGGCGTTGTCAGCCAGGCCGCTCGAACCCACGATGGCCACGGTGGGATTGATGGCCCGCAGCGCGGTGATGGTGGCGGGGCCGTCCATCACAGGCATGGCCATGTCGGTCAGGACGAGGGCGACTTTGGCCCGGTGTTTCGCGTAAAGGGACACCGCTTCGGCGCCGTTGGCCGCGACCAGCACCTGATAACCGAACCGTTCAAGCGTCGATTGCGCCACGCGGCGGATGTTTTCCTCGTCGTCCACGACCAGCACCGTTTCTCCTTTTCCGTGGGGCGGGCCGGCCTTGTCCGTGGGAGTGGGGTCAGCGACTGGTGTGGTGCCTTCGATGGGGAAATAGACCTTGAACTTGGTGCCGTTGCCCGGCTCGCTGTAAAGGTTGATGAAGCCGTTGTGGCTTTTCACGATGGTCAGGGTCGTGGAAAGCCCCAGGCCCGTGCCGTTGCCGAGCGGCTTGGTGGTGAAGAACGGCTCGAAAATCTTGTCGCGAATTTCCGGCGGGATGCCGATGCCCGTGTCGGCGACCTTGACCATGACGTAGGGGCCGGGTTTGCCTTCGGGGTGCATGCCGGCGTAAACCTCGTCCAGCACCACGTTCTCCAGCGTCACCGTCAACCGGCCGCCGTCGGGCATGGCGTCCCGCGCGTTGACGCAGAGGTTCATGAGCACCTGGTGCAATTGGGTGGGATCGCCCGGCACCGGCCAGAGGTCGCGGCCGGTGTGCAGGGTGAACTCGATCTGCTTGGGAAACGTTTCGCGGATGATTTTCTGAATGTCCTGCCCGATATGCCGAAGGTTGACGGCCACGCGCTGGCCCTCCATGCCGCGCGCGAAGGAGAGCACCTGCCGGACGAGGTCGGCGCCGCGTTGCGCGCAGGATTGGAGCGTGCGCAGGAGTGAACGTCCCTCCTCGTCCGTCACCTTGGTCTGGAGCATCTGAACCGACATCATGATCGGCGCCAGCACGTTGTTTAAATCGTGCGCGATGCCGCCGGCCAGCGTGCCGATGCTTTCCATGCGTTGCGTGCGGAGGAAATGCTCCTCCAGGATTTTGCGCTCGGTGATGTCGGCGGTGACGGCGATGAAATACTTGGGCGCGCCGGTTTCGTCGCGCAGCAGGCTGATGACCACGTTGACCCACACGTTGGAGCCGTTCTTGCGCTGGTAGCGCTTTTCGGTTGTGAACGTGTGTTGGCGGCCGGCGAGCATGGCCCGGCGCGCGGCGTCGCTTTCGGCCTGGGTTTCGGACGCGCTCAAGTCGAGGAAGGTGCGTTCGAGGAGCTCCTCGCGCGTGTAGCCGGTGATTTCGCAGAGCTTGTCGTTCACGCGCAGCAGCCGGCCGTCGAGGTCCACGTGGGAAATGCCCACGGCGGCCTGCTCGAAGGTGGCGCGAAAGCGTTCCTCGCTCTCCCGCAGCCGCTCCTCCGCCGCCTGCCGGCCGGCAATGTCCTGCTGGAGGGCGCGGTTGCTCTCCTCCAGCTGGAGCGTTTTTTCCTCGAGCTTGCGAATGAGGGTCTCGCTGTAGTTCTTGAGCAATTCCTTTTCATCCCCGGGCGCGGGCGTCGGGGCGGCGGGCCGGGGGGCGGTCGGCCGGTCCTGCACCTCGCGGAGTCGGGCGAGAAACGCGTCCGGCTCGGCGGGCTTCAGGATGAAGGCGTCCGCGCCCAAACTGAGCGCGAGCCGTTCGTCCTCGGGCTCCGTGTAGGTGGCGGTATAGACGATGAAGGGGATTTGCTTCAGCCGTGGATCGGCCTTCCAGTGGCGCAGCAGCGTGTAGCCGTCCATCACCGGCATGAGCAGGTCCGAGATGGCCACGTCCGGCGGATTTTGCCGCGCCTTGACCAGGGCTTCCGCGCCGTGGCGGGCCGCTTCGACGGCAAAGCCGTGGCCGCCCAGCAGCGCCTGCAGGTAGTAGAGGTTGTCCTCCTTGTCATCAACAATCAGGACGCGCGTCATAAAGCATTCGGGGAGCCGGGTGAGGGGAAACCGATGCGTTCGATTTCCGCAATGAAGGTTTCCGGGTTGATCGGTTTTTCAATGTAGCCATTGCAGCCGGCGGCGAGGGATTTCTCCCGGTCGCCCACCATCGCGTAGGAGGTGACGGCGATGATCGGAATGCGGTCGAGCGCCGCAATCTCCCGCAACGCGCGCGCCACGGCGTAGCCATCCATGCGCGGGAGTTGAATGTCGAGCAGGATGAGATCCGGCGGGGATGCCTGCGCGAGCGCGATCCCCCGCAGCCCGTCCGGCGCCGCCACGACGCGGTAGCCGTGCTGCTCCAGCAGGTAGGTGGCGAGGTAACGGTTCTGATCGTTGTCTTCAATCAACAGGACGGTGCGGTTCATGGCTTGGGAGCGGGTTGGAGCGGCAGCAGCACGGTGAACTCGCTGCCCTGCGACCAGACACTGGTGGCGGAGATGGTCCCGCCCAGCAACAGCGCGAGCCGGCGGCAGATGGCCAGGCCCAGGCCCGTGCCCTCGTGTTCCCGCGTCAGCCCCGTGTCAATCTGCCGGAATGGCTGGAACAGCGTGGCGAGATCCTCGGGCCGGATGCCGATGCCCGTGTCGGCCACCCGCAGGCGCACGGCGGGCCGTGGCGCCGCATCCGGCTCCGCCTGGAAATCCGGGACCCGTTCCACGGTGAGTGAGACGCCGCCCCGTTCGGTGAACTTGAGGGCGTTGTTGAGCAGGTTGAGGAGAATCTGCTCCACGCGCCGGCGGTCGCTGATCATTTCACCCAGGGCCGGCGGAACAACCACGGTGAGCGCGAGGCCGCGTTGTTCGGCGAGCGGTTTCACTGACGCCACCACGCGTTCGAGCGAGGCGGCGAGATCGAACGGTTCGGCGCGCACCTCGAGCTGGCCGGCCTCGATTTTGGAGATGTCGAGCACATCGTTGATCAACTCCAGCAGGTGCCGCGCGCTGCCGCGCACCATGCCGAGCTGCTTGGTCTGCTCCGCGTTCAACGGCCCGGCCAGCCCCTGCAGCACGATGCCGGTGAAGCCGATGATCGAGTTCAATGGCGTGCGCAACTCGTGCGACATCGTGGCGAGGAACGCGGACTTGAGCCGGTCGGCGGCCTCGGCGCGGGTCAGCGCCGCCTGCAATTCCGCGGTGCGGTCGGCCACCTGCAATTCGAGGGTGCGGTTCAAAACCCGCAGCGTCATTTCCGCCTGTTTGCGTTCCGTGATGTCGAGCGAAAGCACAAAGATGCCCTCGGGCACCGGCTGCGTGCGCACGTCGAACCACGCCTTCCCGCCGTCGGCAAAAGCGAATTCCACCTCGTCGTGCAGCGGGATGCGTTCGGTCATGCACCGTTGCAACAGCCGGTAAACCGCGGATGGTTCGATGCCGGGCCACGCCTCGGTGAAGGTGCGGCCGAGCAAATCCTCGTTGGACCGGCGGTTGTGCCGGGCGGCGGCGGCGTTCAGGTAAAGATAACGCCAGTCGAAGCCGATCAACTGGCAGCCTTCCATCATGCTTTCGAGCGTCGTGCGGTAGCGCTTTTCGCTCGCGCGCAGGCCCTCCTCGGCCGCGTGCCGCTGCGTGATGTCCTGCACGGTCAGGAACGCCAGCGTCTGGCCGTCGCGGTAACGCTCACGCGAGCCGGCGTAGCTGAAGACGCGCGTCCAGTCCCGGTCGCGCCGGCGAATCCGCAGTTCCAGCCCCGCGAGGGCCTCGCCGCGGAGCACCCGCGCAAACGGCCACTGTTCGGGCGGCAGCACGGCGCCGTCGAGCGTCGCCAGGTCGAACACGGACGTGAGATCCTGCAGATGCGCGTGCGCCTGTTCCGGGTTGTCGAAGCCATACATCCGCAGCGCCGCCGTGTTCCAGCGGAAGAGTTCGCCGTCCGCCGTGGCGATGATCAGCCCCTCGCGCAAATTTTCCGTGACCACTTCCAGGCGGTCCTGCGCCTCGCGCCAGCGCTGCTCGGCCTCCGTGCGTGCGGTGATGTCCACGCCCATGCCGACAAGGCAGGGCGAATTGTTGAAGACCACCCGGCGCCCGGTGAACAGGTAGGGTGTGGTGCGGCCGTCCTTGGAGCGGAACGGCGCCTCGACGAACGCATCGCCCCGCGTGAACACCTCCGCGATGCGTTCGCCCAGCACCGCCCGGTCCGCCTCGGCGAAAAAATCGAGCGGATGCATCTGCGTGATTTCCGCGGTCGAATAGCCGGAAACGATTTCAAAGTTCCGGTTCCAGCGCAGGAAGCGGCCGTGCTCGTCGTAGAAATAAACGATGCCCGGCATGCTCTCGATCATCGCCGCCGAGAACTGTTCCTCGCGGCGCGCCAGTTCCTCGGCGCGGGCGCGTTCCGCTTCACGGTCAAAATTGTCCAGCGCGAACCCGATGTCGCCCGCGGCCTTCTCCAGCAGCGCCGCCTCGCGGTCCTGGAAAAAGCCGCGCGTGTTCGCATAAACCGTCAGGGTCGCGTGAATGCGCTGGCGGTGGCGGATGGGGAACGCCGCCGAGGCCAGAATGCCGCGCCGCGCCATCTCGGCCCGCCACGGTTGCGTAATGGCGTCGTTGAAAATGTCGTTGCAGATGTAGGGCCGGCCCTCGCGAAACGCGCGGCCGGTCGGCCCCCGGCCCTCGGGGCGGTCGTCGGTGTAAATGTAAATGGTCTGCAGGTAGCCGTTGTCGTCGCCCGCCCGCGCCACGGGCAGCAGGCGGCGCGTTTCGGGTTCCGGCCGGCCAATCCAGGCCATGGTGAACCCGCCCTGCTGCACCAGCACGTCGCACACTTTCTGGCACAGGTCGTCCCGCGAACCGGCGCGCACGATGGTCTGGTTGATGCGGCTCAGGGCCGCATAGAGCCGGTTGAGCCGTTCAATCTCCGTCTTGTGCTCGCGCAGGGCCGCGTAACCCGTCTCCATCGCGCCAAACACCCGCCATACCAGCACGAGCAGGAGCAGGGCGGTCACGATGACGAACGCGAGGCCCTTGTAAATGCTGATGCGGATGAGCAGCCGCGGATCGTCAATCAGCCGCCGCAGCGCCTCATCGGAGAACAGAATCCACAGCGTGGCAAACAGCGTGTAGCCGCCCACAATCCACCACGCGCGCGTGCGCAGCGGCCACACGTCGAACGGCGCGCGCCGGTCGGCGGGACCGGCCGGTGCGACGGCGACGCTGGAGGGGGAATCGCTCATGGGTGAATGGTGCCGGTGGGTGCCGCCCCCGCTTTGAGCACGGTGCTGAGCGTCGTCAACATGGCCTCGGCGGTGTAGGGCTTGGGGATGAAATGCTCGATGCCGGTGCCGGCCGCCCGGGCCACGCTGCTGTTCGAGGTCAGGCCGCTGGAGCCGATGATGCGCACGCGTGGATTCATGGCCTTGAGCGCGACGATGAGCGCCGGGCCGTCCATCACCGGCATCGCCATGTCCGTGATGACGGCGGCGATTTCGTCCTGATGCTGGGCGTAAACGGCGGCCGCCTCGGCGCCGTGATTGGCGAGCAGCACGCGGTAGCCGAACCGTTCGAGTGTCCTTTTTGCGATCCGCTGAATCGCCTCCTCGTCGTCCACCACCAGGATCAGTTCGCCGTGGCCGCGCGGCAGCCGGGTTTGTTCGGTGGACTTGTCGGACGCGGCCGGTTCCGCGACCTGCGCCGGCAGGTAGATTTCAAAGCGCGTGCCACGCCCCAGCTCGCTCTCGAGCTGGATGAAGCCGCCGTGGCTCTTGACGATGGCCAGGGTGGTGGAGAGACCGAGGCCGGTGCCCTTGCCGATCTCCTTGGTGGTGAAAAACGGCTCGAAGACCTTGTCGCGTATGGCGGACGGAATGCCTGCGCCGGTGTCGCTCACCTCAACTTTGACAAAACTGCCCGCCCGGGCTTCGGGGTTCATGCCGGCATACACCTCGTCAAGCACCACGTTTTCGAGCCGGACGGTCAGACGGCCCCCGTGCGGCATGGCGTCGCGCGCGTTCACGCACAAGTTCATGAACACCTGGTGCAACTGCGTGGGGTCGCCGGTCACGAGCCAGAGGTCGCGTGGTGCCAGCAGTTCGAAGGTGATGTTTTTCGGGAAGGTGTCGCGGATGATCTTTTGGATGTCGCGGAGGAGGTGCGGGCAGCTCACCTCCACCCGCGCGCCCTCGACGCCGCGGGCGAAGGAGAGCACCTGCCGGACGAGGTCCGCGCCGCGCTGGGCGCTGCCCTGCAACGTGGCGAGCATGGTGCGGGCCTCGTTGCTCTGCACCTGCTGTTTCAGCAGCTCGACGGACATCATGATCGGGGCGAGCACGTTGTTCAAATCGTGGGCGATGCCGGCGGCCAGGGTGCCGATGCTCTCCATGCGCTGCGTGCGCAGGAACTGCGCCTCGATTTTCTTCTTATCGGTGATGTCGGTGTTGATGCAGAGCACGGAGCGCGGCCGGCCCTGTTCGTCGCGCACCAGCGTCCAGCGGCCCTCGACGGTGAGCTCGCGTTTGTCCCGGCTGAGCTGGTGCAGTTCGCCGGCCCATTCACCCCGGGCCAGCACCTCGGCCACGGCCTTGTCGAAATCCGCCCGGTCGCGGTAAATCAGGCTGTGGATGGAGCGGCCCAATGCCTCGGCGGCGGTCCAGCCATAAAGCCGTTCGCAGCTCTTGTTCCAGTAGGTGACGTTGTGCTCCAGATCGCGGACCAGGATGGCGTCGCGCGCCTTGTCGAGCAGCGCGGCCTGGCGGGCGATTTCCTGCTGCGCCTGGCGGCGTTCGGCGCGGGTGCGCAGGCCGCCGATGCCGAAGGCGAGGTCGTCGGCCAGCTCCTGCAACAGCTTGATTTCCTCGGGGCCGGCCTCGACGGCTTCGCCGGAATACAATCCCAGCAGGCCGAACGTGTGCTGTTCCTGCCGCAACGGCAGGCAGATCACGCTCCGGTAGCCGCGTTCCAGGGCGGCGTCCAGCCAGCGGAAGAAGGCGTCGCTCGCCGTGATGTCGCCGCACGTGGCGGGCTGGCCGGTGCGGATGCTGGTGCCCGCCGGGCCGCGGCCGGCCGGGTCGCCCTCCGACCAGCTCAATTTGACGGCGGTCAGGTAGCCGCGTTCGTCGCCGGCGTGGGCCATCGGGCGGATGCTGCGGGCGTCATCATTTTCGGTGTAGCCCACCCAGGCCATGCGGTAGCCACCCAGTTCCACGGCCAGCCGGCAAATCTCCTGCAGCAATTGCCCCTCGTCGGTGGCATGCACCAGGGCCTCGCTGCCCGCGCTGAGCAGCCGCAGGGCGCGGTTGGAGCGGGCCAGCGCCTCCTCCGCCTGGCGGCGTTCCGTCAAGTCCGTCATGCCGCCCACCATGCGCACCGGTTTGCCCTCGCGGTTGCGAATGACGTAACCGCGGTCGAGCACGTAGGCATACGAACCGCCGCGCCGCCGGAACCGGTATTCGTCGGACCAATATTCGCCCTGGCCGTCGATGACGCGATGAATCTCCTGCACCACACGTTCCTGGTCGGCGGGGTGGATGCGGTTCTTCCAGGATGCAACGTCCGGTTCCAGTTCTTCGACCGCGTGGCCGAACAACTTGGTGATGCCGTCGTTCCACCAGAGCGCGTTGCTTTTGAGGTCCCAATCCCACACGGCATCGGCGGTGGCGCGCGCCACGTTCTTGAAGCGTTCCTCGCTTTCCCGTAGCGCCTCCTGGGCGTTGCGCTGGGCCGTGACGTCCTGGAAATAGACCGCCAGTCCCTCCGAAGAAGGATAGGCGTGGATCGCGAACCAACCATCAAACGGCGGATAGTAAACTTCAAAGTGGACGCTTTCGCCGGTGCGCATCGCCTTTTGATAGTTCTCATAAACGGAGGTCTGGACCGTCTCGGGGAAAATTTCCCAGAGGTTCCCGTCCAGCAGCGCGGTCCGCGAATGCCGCAACAGCCGCTCGGCTTCCTGATTGACGTAGGTGAAACGCCAGTCCGAATCCACCGTGAAGAAAGCGTCGGTGATGCTTTCCAGCGTGGTTTCGAGGCGCTCGGCGGTGTGGCGGAGTGCCGCCTCCGCTTCCTTGCGATCCGAGATGTCCTGCAACGCGCCCTGGACGAGGACGATTTTCCCGGCCGGGTCGCGGAGGGCCTCGCCAATGGCGCGCACCCAGATGCGGCGGCCGTCGTCGCCGGCCGGCACCAGTTGCAGTTCGAGGTCGAACGGCGTGCCGTCCCGCGCGCAGGCCTCGTAGGCCGCGCTGACGATGGGCCGGAATTCCGGTGCGTAAAAATTGATGCCCGCCGCCACGTCCTGAGTTGAGCCGGGCGGCATGTTGTGCAGGGCGCAAACTTCGTCCGACCAATGAATGCTGCGGCTCGTCACGTCCACGGACCAGCCGCCGATGCGGGCCACGCGCCCGGCAATGGCCAGCAACGCCCGGCTGCGCGCGAGCTTCTCCGCGGTGGCCTTGCGTTCGGTAATGTCTTCCGTGACGGAAATAATCCGGTCGGCCCGGCCCTCGCCGGTGCGGACAACGGACAGGCCGGCCCGCACCCAGACCACGCCGCCCTTCTTCTTCAGGTAACGCTTTTCGACAATGGCCTCGTTCTGTCTGCCGGCCAGCAGGTCCGCGATCAACTGCGTGGCGGCCGCGCGGTCGTCCGGATGCGTGATGGCCTCGAATTCGAGCCCCTGCAATTGGGTTTCCGTGTAGCCCACCGTGCGGCAGAAGGCGGGATTGGCCAGCAGGAAACGGCCGCCCGCCTCGGCAATGGCGATGCCGGTGGCCGCGGCGTTGAACGTGGTGCGGACGCGCTCCTCGCTGTCGCGGAGCGCCTGTTCGGCCTGCACGCGTTCGGTGACGTCGCGCATCGTCCCGACGATCCGCTCGACGCGTCCCCGGGCGTCCTTCACCGGCACGGCCTGCTCCTGCACCCAGCGGATTTCGCCGTCCGGGCGCCGGATGCGAAACGTCACGTCCGAGGCTTCGCCCGCAATCTGCTTCTGGAGCGCGCCTTCAGCCGTGGCGCGGTCCGCGGGAAGGACGTCGTCCAGATGCGCCGTGGGATTGGTGTAAACTCTTTCGAGCGGCCGCCCCCAGATGCGCTCGTAAGCGCGGTTCGCATAGAGCAGGCGGTCGTGAACGGGGTCGTAGTTGTAGAAAATGTCGCCGATGTTCTCGGCCATTTCGCGGAAGCGTTCCTCGCTTTCGCGCAGTGCCTGTTCGGCCTGCTTGCGTTCGGTGATGTCCTGAAACGCGCCTTGCAGCCGGATGATGCGGCCGTCGGCGTCCCGCACGGCTTCGCCGATGGTGCGCACCCAGATGCGCCGGCCGGTGGCGGTGATTTTCGGCAGCTCCAGGTCGTAGGGCATGCCGTCCCGCGCGCAACGCTCAAAGTGCTCGCGGAGCACCTCGCGCGCCTCGGGCGGGAAATAATTGATGCCCTCCTCGAGGGTCGGCTGGTAGCCCGGCGGCAGGTCGTGGATGCGGCAGCTTTCGTCCGACCAGGTCAGCTTGCGCCCGGGCAGTTCGATGCTCCAGCCGCCGAGGTGTGCGGCCTTGCCCGCGATACGCAGGAGCGCCGCGGTTTTCTCCAATTCCTCGTGGGCGATGTGTTCCTCGGTGATGTCCATCACCATGCCCAGGCGGCGCACGGCGTTGCCTGCGGCGTCGAACTCCACGTTGCCGCGCTCGAACATCCAGCGCACCGAGCCGTCCGGCCGGCGGATGCGATACTCGGCCTCCAACAGCGGCCGGTCGGGCGTGACGCGGGCATGGGCGGCGTTGTAATCCGGCAGATCCTCGGGCAGGATGAAGCGGTAAAAATCCTCAAAGGTGCCGCCGAATTCCGGCGGGGTGATGCCGAACAAATCGCAGGTGGCCGCGGACCAGGCCAGCCGGTTGCGGGGCACGTCCATGTCCCAACTGCCCATGCGCGCGATGCGCTGCGCGCTGGCGAGCAGTTCGGCCGCTTCGCGCACGCGCAGTTCCGCCTCCTTGAGGTCGGTGATATCGAGCGCGGTGCCGGCCAGGCGCACCGGCCGGCCGGTCTCGTCCTTCACGAGTTCGCCCCGCTCGCGCACCCAGCGCACAGTGCCGTCGGGCCGCACGATGCGGTGTTCGAGGTCGAGCGCGCTGTGCTCCTGGAGACTGCGGGACTGGTTTGACTCCATCTGCGCCCGGTCATCCGGATGCACGCATGCCAGGAAGGCGGCGTAATCCGCGCCGAACTGTTCCCGCGGCACGCCGAAAATCGCGTGGGCCTCCTTCGACCAGCTCAAATGCCCGGTGGCGAGGTCCAGTTCCCAGTGGCCCAGGTGAGCGATGCGCTGGGCGGTTTGCAGTTTGGCCTCGTTGGCGCGCAGCGCGGCCTCCATGCCGGCGCGTTCCGTGATGTCCAGCGCGAGCACCAGTTGCGCGGGCCGGCCCGCGAACTCGATCGGGTGCGAGGAGATTTCCACCGTGATCAGCCGGCCGTCCTTCACGCGGTGCCGCCACACGCCGGAATAGGTGATGCCCCGGCCGGATGTTTTCACGACCTGGTGCAGGGCCGGGACATCCTCGGCGGGCCGGATGTCCGCAATCGTCATGCGGAGGAAATCGTCATACGAGTAGCCGTAGTGCGCAATGGCGGCGTGATTGACGGCGAGGAATTGCAGCGTCGTCCGGTCATACACCCACATGGGCTGCGGGTTGGACTCGAACAAAATCCGGTAGTGCGCCTCGCTTTCGCGCAACGTTTCCTCGGCCAGCTTCCGCTCGGTGATGTTGATGTGCATCACCACGGCGCCGCTGGGAACATGCTCGTGCAGCGGCGACACCATGAGCCGAAACCAGCGCTTTTCCGCCGGGGAATGGCAGGGATAATCGAGGGCAAAACTCCGTCGCTGGCCGCTCAGCACGGCGCGAATGCCGGCGGCCGCCTCGTGGGCCTGGTCCGCGCACGCGCCGGTGGCGACGTCGCAAATGACGAGATAATTCTGCCCGACGCCACATTGCTCGCCCTGAAGATCATTGGCCCCGGCAAAGCGCCGCCAGGAATCGTTCACCGAGACGATGAAGCCCTGCGAATCGAGGAGCGCGACGTGCGCGGGCAGGGCGTTCAGAATGGCCACCTGCGTTTCGGCCAGGTGCCGTTGCGCGGCCTCGCTGTGGCGGAGGCGTTCCTGCGCTTCGCGGAGCAGATACGGCTGGCCGCCGGAGCCCACCACCGCGTCGAGATGGCCGCCGGTCAATTCCTGCAACTGCTGTTCCGCCTCGCGCAACTGGCGGACCAGCGCGGCCACCTTGTCCAGCGCGGGCGCGGCCCTGCGGGCGGCGCCCGCGCGCGGGGCCGTTTTTTTCTTGGGCGATTTCATGCGGTTTTTGGGGGGCGCAGGCCCAACACTTGCAGGACGGTGGCTGTTTCGCTCAGATTGCCGATGATTTTGCGTTTCGGCGCCGGCGCCAGCTTGACGAGCGTGGGCGTCAGCAGCACCTCGTCCGCCAGGGCGCGGGCGGGCTCGCGCAATACGTCCACGATTTCGATGCGGTGCCGGTCCGGCAGATACGCGCGGCAAAGGGCGTCGAGATTGGCGATGGCCTGGGTGGAATTCGGGGCGTCGCCCACCACATAAAGGCGGAAGTGAAAGGCGGCAGAACGGCTCATGGCTCGTCGGCGTTGGTTTCCTTGGGCTGCACGTCGCCGCCACGCATTTTGCGCACCTGGCGGTGGCGAAGCTCGGCGCGATTCTGGCGTCGGTTCTCGGCCCGCGTCAACCGTTCCCGCTCGGCGCGGCGGGCGGCCAGCTCGCGCTCCAGCGTCTCGAGCCGGCCGGCCAGCTCGGTTTCGGCCTGCCGGATTTCCGTGAGCCGCTGCCGGGCTTCGGTTTCCCGGCGCCGTTGATCGAGGCGTTCCGCCTGCTCCTTTTCCCAGCGCAAGGTGCCCATCAACACCTCGCCGCCGGCGGCGTAAACATCGGCCATTGTGACGCCGTCATGGCCCAGGACCAGTTCCCGCACCTGGTTGGAATGGGCCGTGCCACGCGATTTGATGATGGTCAGCGCGCGGTTGCGTTCGCCGGCATGCACGAGGTAGCTCAGGTGAATCCACGTGTCCGCAATGGTCGAGATTTGGAGCGGGGTGCTTTCGCTTTCCGGCCGCACGCCGTCCAGCAGGCTGGTGCACAGCAGGGTGATGCCCGCGGCCCGGGTCCAGTCCGTCAAACGTTCCACGACGCTGTGCGCGGTCAATTCGTTTCCCTGCTTGGCCAGGGCGGACACCGGGTCAATCACGAGGCAGCGCGTCCGGTGGGCGTGGGCGAGTCCCTTGATGTGCATGAACTGCACCTCCGCGCTGTTGACGCCGCTGCGCATGGAAACGACCCGCAGCCGCCCGCGTTTCTGGTGGCCGGCCAGCTTGATGTTCACCGACGCCAGATTGCGCACCAGTTCGGAGGGCTCGGAATCGAAGCTCACCATCAGCGTGGGTTCGCCGCGCCGGCAGGCAGCCTCGGCAAACGTGCCGCACAGGGTGGATTTCGCTGTGCCCGGCGAGCCGGTGATCAGCACGCTGGCGCCGCGAAAATACCCGCCGCCCAGCATCGTATCGAGGCGCGCGACGCCGCTCGACACGCGTTCCGTCGTGGCCCGGGTCACCCGCTGCGTGAGGTCGCGCGCACCGGCCACCTCGAACCCCTGCGTGCCGATGACGAAGGGGGATTCATTTTCGGCAAAGGCCGAGCCGCGGTATTTGACCACGCGCAGATTGCGCTGCGATACGCCCTGCACCAGGTCGTGATTCAGCACGATGGCGCAGTCCACCATGAATTGCATGAAGCCGAACGGCGCCGATCCGGGCGGGCCCGCGCGTTCGCCGGACGCTTTGGCGGTGATGATGGCGGTCAGATCCTGTTCGAGCAGCCAGTTGTGCAGCCGGTAAATTTCCCGCCGCTCCGCCACCGGGTTGGCGAGCAATTCCAACAGCACGTCAATCGAGTCGAACACAATCCGCCGTGCGCGCAACGAGCGGACCTTGGCGGTCAGGCCGGCGAGCAGGCCGTTCAAGTCGAAGGCGCCCGCCGTGACGAGATCGGGTTTGGGCCGGGCGTCGAGGAAGAAGAGTTTGCGGCGCTGCAACCGGGGCAGGTCCCAGCCGAAGCCGGCGGCGTTGGTGATGACGCGGCGGGAATCCTCCTCGAAGGTGACAAAGATGCCGGGCTCGTTGTGCTGCCGCGCACCGTTGACCAGGGTTTGCAGGGCGAGAATGGTTTTGCCCGAACCCGGACCACCGATCAACAGACTGGCCCGGCCGCGCGGCAGCCCGCCCTGGGTGATTTCATCCAGCCCCTCAATGCCAGTGGCCGCCTTGGTCAGCGATCCCGAAACGAGCGAATGCTTCATGCGCCCACTGTGGGGCGGCGAGTGGGGAGGTGCAAGCCCGCACCCGCCAAGGTGTTCAGGAATCGAGCGCGCTGCGCACGGCCCCGGCCAGGGTCGTCGGGGAATACGGTTTTTGCAGGAAAACCATGCGCTGTTGCTCGGCGAAATCGTTGCCATCCACGCCCGCGCTATAACCGCTCGTGTAAACGACGGGCAAGCGGGCCTTTTCCTGCCGCAGCGTCTGCACCAGCTCCCGGCCGCTGAGGCCCTCGGGCAGAATCATGTCGGTCAGAACCAGATGAATCTGGTCGCGGTGCGCCCGCCACACTTCGAGCGCACGCACGCCCGAGCTGGCTTCAAGCACCTTGTAACCGCGCCGTTCAAGAACCGAGCGGGCCAGGCCGCGCAACTGGGTTTCATCCTCAACCAGCAGAATCGTCTCGCTGCCGCCGCGCACCGCGGCGGCCGTGGTGGTTTTTTGTGCCGTGCCGCCGGCCTCGGGCAGCGCGGGGAAATAGATGCGGAACACCGTGCCGTGGCCGGCTTCGCTGTAAACGTTGATCCAGCCGCGATGCTGCTGGACGATGCCGTAAACCGTGGCGAGTCCCAGCCCTGTGCCACGCCCGACCTCCTTGGTGGTGAAAAACGGTTCAAAGATGCGCGACATTATTTCCGGCCGGATGCCGCAGCCGGTGTCCGTGACCGCCAGGCACACGTGCTCGCCCGGATGGGCCTGCGGATACACCTGGACGTATTCCGGGTCAATCGACTCCACCGATGTCACAATCGTCAAATCGCCGCCGTGCGACATTGCGTCCCGCGCGTTGACCGAAAGGTTCAGGACGATCTGGTCGATCATGCCGAGGTCGGCCTGAATGAGCGGCAGCGGGGCGGCATATTTGCACTGAAGATGGATGTGTTCGCCGATGATGCGGTGCAGCATCTTGGTCAAATTGGCGATGGCGTCGTTCAGGTTCAGCGGCTTGAGCTGCATGATTTGCTTGCGGCTGAACGCCAGCAGTTGCCGCGTGAGCCCCGCCGCCCGTTCGGAGGCGTTGATGATCTGTTGGAGGCATTCGATGTCCTCGGCTTTCAAGTGCGCCGCGTCCATCTGCATCAGCTCGGCGTTGCAGTGAATGACGGCGAGCAGGTTGTTGAAGTCGTGCGCGACGCCGCCGGCGAGCTGCCCGATGGCCTCCATTTTCTGTGCCTGCCGCAGTTGCTCTTCGAGTTGAATCTGTTCGGTGATGTCCTCGGCGGTGCCGACGATCCGTCCCACCTGGCCGGTCTTGTCGTAAACGGGAAAGGCACGGTCGCGAATCCAGCGGATGGAATTGTCCGGGCGGACGATGCGGTAGGTTTCCTGGTAGTTGCCGGTTCGCTGTTGCGTCAATGCCGTCTGCTGCACGCGCGGCCGGTCATCCGGATGCACGGCGTCAATCCAGTTCCGGGGCTGCGCGTAAAGGCTTTCACAAGTCCGCCCCCAGATCGTGGCATAGGCGGGGCTGACATAGATCATCTCGCTTTTGTCCGCGTTGGTGATCCAGAACACCTCATTGATGTTTTCGGCCAGTTGCCGGAAGCGGGCCTCGCTCTCGCGGAGCGTCGCCTCGGCGCGCTGACGCTCCTTGCGCTCGCGGGTCTCGCGCAGGGCCCGCTCCAACGCAGGACCGACCCGATTCAGCCGGTTTTTCAGCACATAGTCCACGGCCCCGGCCTTCAAACATTCGACGGCACGCTCCTCGCCGATGGTGCCGGACACAATGATGAAGGGCACGTCCAGCCGGCTTTCCCGGAGGATTTCCAACGCTTTTGGCGTGGAAAAGGCCGGCAGTGAAAAATCGGAGAAAACCGCGTCGAGGTGCTCGCCAAGGCGGGCGCGGTAATCCGGTTCAGTGTCCACCCGCTGCCACTGAGGTTCGAAGCCCGACGATTTCAATTCGTGGACCAGGAGCAGGGCATCGTCGGACGAATCCTCCACGATCAAGATGTTGATCGGCTGGCAGGCGGCGGAGTTGGGAGCGCTATTCATGAGACGGGACAGTCAAGCGTGGCCTTTGTTGGTCCGCGCGGCTTTTCCGGCGGCGGTCAAGGCCGGGGCGTCCGGGTTTTGATGAGGGCCCAATGCATGCATAACTGTTGGGCAACGTCACCGAGGTTTTTCAGGTCGATCGGCTTGACGATGTAAGCCTCGGCACCGAGTTGCTTGCAGATGAAAATGTCCGGGTGCCGGCGGGACACGGTGAGGACGACCACCGGGATGTCGCGGGTCTGCGGGCTGGCCTTGATGCGGCGCAGCACCTCCACGCCGCCGATTTTGGGCAGGTTCAGGTCCAGCAGAACCATCTCGGGCTGATTGGTCCGCTGCCGTTGTTCATAGGGTCCGGTGCAAAACAAAAAGTCCAGCGCGGCGGTGCCGTCCCCAACCACGTGGATTTGATTCTGGATGTTCGCCTTTTTCAGGGCGCGCAAGGTCAACTCGACGTCGTCGGGATTGTCCTCCACATACAGGATGTCCACCAGCTGACCGTCGAGCGGATCCGTGGGCGGTGGCGGGGTGTTGGTGATGGCGCTGGGGGCAAACAGCGTGGCGACGGGCAGCGAAAAGGCGCGCGCCAGCCGCTCGACACTGCCCAGAGAGACGTTGCGAGCGCCCCGTTCGATGTCGGAAACATAAGTGCGGTGCAGTCCCGCGCGCTCCGCCAACTCCTCCTGTGAAATCCCCAGCCGTCCCCGCCAGGCCCGGACTTCCTTCCCAAATTGAATCCTTACGTCGTTGCTGCTCACAAATGTTGCATGCTAAAGAAACCAGTAACGCTGCACCCGCACAACAGACTATGAGTGACGATTACACAGTTGGGGGCGTTTGGAATTGTTTGCGCCACAAACAAATGGAACCGGGTCTTTCGCGCATGTCAACCTTGAGCAAGCCCGGATCGTGCCATCGCACCGGAGCGAGAAGTTTGGCGAATCCAACGGGGAAGCGCGCGCGTCTGTGACATGCTAGCTCGTGAATCCCCGCCTGTCCATGAATACAGCGGCCCGGGCGGCGGCGGCGAATTGTTCCTCCGCATCAATGGTCGGTGCCGTGTGACTGGGTTGAAGTTGAACCGCTCCAGGCGTTGCCTTGCGGAGCTTCCCGTCCGGCAGAAGGTGTGCGCGCGTTCTACGGCTTTTTCGTCGCGGCCCTGGCTTTTTGGCGCGCGCGCCAATCCTTGTAGACCTGGCTCACGTTGTGGCCCTGCGCGGTGAGATAGTTGTTAATCTTTCCTTTGAATTGGTTGAAAATCGCCGACTTTTCCCCGGCGCTGCCGCCGTCCATGGCGAGTTCGCGCGCGTCCTTCAACAATTGCAGCACGTGCGCCTTTTCCTCGGCCGTCAGTTGGGGGGACGATTTCGCAGTAGGCGTCGTAGGTCACCTTGACCTTGTGGTAGGTCATCTCGTCCTTGATGGCTTCCACTTGCGCCGCGCTGAGTTCGGCCGCGAGCTGCTTCAGGAACGCATGGTGCACCGTCAGGGCGTGGCTTTCCGCCGGTCCATTTCCTGGCGCGCCGCCGCCGCCGCGCCCGCATCGGCGCCATGAGCAGTTTTATTGAGCGCCTTCAACTGCGGATCGTTTGCATTGCGCCACGCATTGAGCGCGCGGTATTGGCCGACCAAGATCGATTGCACGCGGTTGGATTGGGCGGCGTCGTGCAGGGCCAGTGCTGCCACAATCTTCGCGGAACGTTAGGTGATGGTGCGGGTGTGGGCGGCGTCCGTGTCGGTGGCGGCGCTGGTCGCCGGGGTGTCCGCATGACCGCGGGGCGATGCGATGACCAACGCGAGGAACGTCAACCAGGCGGCCAGACGGGCGGGGAAAGTTCTCATGCCCTTCATTCAAAGCGGGGCCGCGAAATCCGCAATCCCGTCCCCATGCTTTTTTCGCCCGAAGGGCTGTCCGAATGGCCGCGACGGACCGCAAAAAGCAGGGGCAAAGGCCCGCCTTGGTCGAGCCCGCAGGCGTCAGAACAATTCGCCCGGCTGGAAAAAGCGCTTCAGCTCGGCGGCGGCCGTTTCCGGGGAATCGGAGGCGTGACAGACGTTGACCATCACATCCACGCCAAAATCACCGCGGATTGTGCCCTTGGCGGCCTTGCGGGAATCCGTTGGTCCCAGGAGTTCGCGCACGCGGGCCACCGCGTTGTCACCGGCGAGGGCGAGGGCGATGACGGGGGTTTGCTGCATGAATTTCTGGACCTCGGGAAAGAACGGCTTGGCGGCGATGTGGGCGTAGTGCTCCTGCAACAGCGCGTCGCTGAACTGGAGCATCTTGATGCCGCGGATTTTCAAGGCGGCACTTTCAAAGCGTGTGAGCACCTGGCCGACGAGGTTTTTGGTGAGAGCGTCAGGTTTGAACAGGATCAAAGTCGTTTCCATATATGTTGGGGCGCGTGGCTACCTGAAACGGGGACGCAGGTCAACTCTGCGCCGCCACCGGAGGGAAACGAAATGGCCCGACGAACCGGGCGCGGGCGGTATCAACGAACCATGGAAGCCTGCCGCAGCCGTTGGGCGGCCGCGATGGCTTTGGGGTCGCCTCCGGCCACGGCACCGGCGAGGCTGCTTTGGAGCTGCCGCATTTGCGCGGCTGCAGCCGCGGCCTGTTGCTCATTCAATTGTGTGCGTTGCAGGGTAATCAAGGCCTCCGCCGCCCGGTCGTAGTCACGGGCTGCCAGGGCATTCTGGCTTTCCGTCAACCGGGAGTCGGGCGCGGCCGCGGGCGCGGGCGTCGCCGCAGCCTCCGGTTGTGCCGGCTGAACGGCGGTCTGATCTGGACTTGGGATGGGAGCGGCGGCCTCTTTTTTGCCACAGCCAGCGAGCAGCAACATTGCGCCTCCGGCCACGATCAACCGATGGGAAAGCGTTTTGATTTTCACGGTGGGAAAAAGATGAAACCGGTTTCAGGGACGGCCGTTGGCGGTGGCGGGATTGCACCAGGCGCGGTTGGGCAGCATGGTTGCGGGAATGCCGCCGCCGCGCTGGCCCGCCGTGCCGGCGAATTCATTGCCATACCAGCCCTTCACGTTGATGCGTTCCGTGCTGCCCGAGAACAGGGCAATCGTGGCGCCTTTGCCATGCCGCTCGGAAATGCCTTCGTCGGGGAAACTCGAAGCGTCGTTGAAGTAGAACGGCGTGCGCTCGTCCGTTTCCCACATCAACACGGACAGCGGTTTGAACTGGGTGATTTTGAACGATTTTCCGGCTGAGGAACCGTAACCATTGATGGCGCCGTTCCAGACGTAGCTCGTGAACAAAATGCCGCGCTGATAAAAGAGCGTGTTCACCTTGTCGGCGGGACACATCATGACCTGTTCCGCCTTGAGATAGGGATACAACTGGCCTTGGCGGAAATAGGTCAACTGCTGCGCCAGGGCATTGGCGAAGCCGGCGGCGCTCGTGCCGGTGGTCGGCGTGATGTTCGCGCCATAAGCCCAGCACGGAGAGCCCGTGCCCCAGCCGCTGTTCGGCAGGAATTCGCCGTTGTCGCCGGTATACATGTTGGCGGCGAGCGCGATTTGCTTGTTGTTGTTCAAATCGACCGTATTCATCGCCTTGTCCTTCGCCTTGGAAAGCGCCGGCAACAACATCGCGGCCAGAATGGCGATGATGGCGATGACGACCAGGAGTTCAATGAGGGTGAAGCCTCGAAACGGTGGAAGACACCCCGCCTGATGGTTTGTTTTCATGGCTACACGCGGAAGCTACCCCTGCCGTCAGGGGAGCACAAGCGGGGAGTTGACGGACAGCGCCAAATCCATTTCAACGCCGTTCGTTCCGGCGCTTTTGCCGGAAAATTCTGCCCCCCGATGCCTGGCTGGCTTGACGCCTGGAACGCTGCGGCCCAGGTGCCGGAAAGCGGTTTAGCGCAACTGAAATTCCGCCACCACGGGCCGGTGATCGGAAGCCTCGGACGGCGCCACCCGCACCTTGAGCGGCACCACGGATTCGTCCCGGGAAATCCAGAGGTAATCGATGCGTTTGCGCGGGGCATCGGCCGGGATGGTGAAGCCGTCGCCCTGGCCCGCCAACGCCCAGGTGTCGGCAAAGGTCTGGTTGATTCTCCGATACACCCGGCTGCCCGGCGTGTCGTTGAAATCGCCGCAGAGAATGATCGGCCGTCCGGCATATTGCCGCGCGACCGCCTCGATCTCCGCCACATTTGACCAACGCTCGGCGTCGTCCGCCCGGTAGTCAATGTGGGTGTTCAGGAACACGACCGCGCGCCCGTCCACGTCGAGTTCCAACTGGAGCAGCCCGCGTTGTTCATTCGGGCGCAGCATCTGGTAATGCCGGTTTGTCCAGCGTTTCACCGGAAAACGTGAGAGAACGGCGTTGCCATATTGGCCGCCCTGAAAAGGGTAGTTGTTGGAGAACACGCAGGTGAAGCCGGTGAGGCGGGCCAGTTCCGCCGGGAAATCGCGCCGCGCCGTGCGTGCCACGCCCTGATCCACTTCCTGCAACGCCACGATGTCCGCGCGCTCCTGACGGATGAGCCGGGCAATTCGCTCCAAATCCACTTTGCCGTCCAGGCCCTCGCCGTGATGAATGTTGTAGGTCATCACGCGAAAACGCGGGGTCGGCGCCGTGGGAGTCTGGGTCGCGCAGCCGGCGAGTCCAATGAGCACCAGCAGCAACAGCAGGGAATTGAGAAACATTCTCACGCTTTCAACTTCCGCTCCAGAATCTCACCGGCGACGCCGGGGTTGGCTTTGCCTTTGGAGAGTTTCATCACCTGGCCCTTGAGGAAATTGAGCGCGGCGACTTTGCCCGCTTTGAAGTCGGCTGCGGGGCCAGGGTTTGCCGCGATGACTTCGTCACAAATCTTTTCGATGGCGCCGGCGTCGCTAACCTGGGCGAGGCCCTTCTCCTGCACGATGGCGGCGGGCGCTTTGCCGGTCTCGAACATCTCGGCGAAGACCTGTTGCGCGGCGGAGTTGCTGATGGTCTTGGCTTCCACCAAGCCGACGAGTTCCAGTAGTTGCTCGGGCTTGAACTTCAGGCTGGCCAACCCGAACCCACCCCCATCCCCTCCAAGGAGGGGAGCTGAATCGGACGTGCTCGCAAATGAGTTCCCCTCCTGGGAGGGGTCAGGGGTGGGTCGGTTGCTACTCTCAGCAATCTTCGCCTGCAAATTGTTAATGACCCAGTTCGCGACGGCTTTGGGATTCTTCGCCTGCTTGGCGATCTGTTCGAAGTAATTGCCGAGTTCCACGTTCGCCTTGAACACTTCGGCGTCACCGGCGGGCAACTGGTAATCGCGCATGAAACGCTGCTTGCGCACCAGCGGCAGCTCAACCACACGCGACTTCACCTCGGCGAGCCACGCATCCGTCGGCTCGAACGGCATCAGGTCCGGCTCAGGGAAATAGCGGTAGTCGTGCGCGTCTTCCTTCGTGCGCATCTCCTCGGTGATGCCCGCCACGTCGTCCCAGCGGCGCGTGGACTGGATGAGCTTGCCGCCCTTGGACACCACGGCGATCTGGCGCGCGATTTCATACTCCGCCGCGCGGCGCACGCCGGAGAAGCTGTTCATGTTCTTGATCTCGATCTTGGCGCCGAGTTCCTTCGTGCCCTTGGGCCGCACGCTGATGTTCACGTCGCAGCGGACCATGCCTTTCTCCATGTCGCAGTCGGACACGCCGCCTTGCTGGAGGATTTCCTTCAGCGCATTCAAATACTCGTAGGCCATGTCGGCGCTGGTGATGTCCGGCTCGGAGACGATTTCCAGCAGCGGCACGCCCGCGCGGTTGAAATCCACGCCGCTGTTGCGCTCGAAATGGGTGCTCTTGCCGACGTCCTCTTCGAGATGTGCGCGGGTGATGCGGACGCGGGCAAGGCCAGAGCCAATCCTCTCAGCTTGAACCGACCCACCCCCGCCCCCTCCAAGGAGTGGAGCCGGGCTAGGCGCCCCCGCTGATTGGTTCCCCTCCTGGGAGGGGTAAGGGGTGGGTTCAGGCGGAACAACAGTCCCGCTACCACTGAATTCAAATTCGACATGGCCGTTCGCCGTGGACGGCTTGTCATATTGGGTGAGCTGGTAGTTCTTGGCGGAGTCGGGATAGAAATAATTCTTCCGGTCGAATTTGGCGAAGCGGGGAATCTCGCAGTTCAGCAGGTAGCCGGTGAGCACGGTGAGGCGGAGGGCCTCCTCATTGGCGACGGGCAACACGCCGGGCATGCCGAGACAGACGGGACAGACGTTGGTGTTTGGCGGCGCGCCGAACGCGTTGGCGCACCCGCACCACATCTTTGACTTGGTCTTGAGCTGGACGTGAGTTTCGAGCCCGATGACAGCTTCGTATTCCATGTTGGCGCGGCGATTTAGCCACAGATGAAACACGGATGAAACACGGATTTTCGCTTACGGCGTCCGGTCGTCGATGGCAATTTTCACGGTTTTCTCGGCCGTTGAAGACGCCGGTCGGCCGGCAGTGGGAGACGGCGGGAGCGGCGTTTCGCGATATGCGGCCCACCACGCGCAGCGTTGGGCCGGCGTCCATTGCTCCGCCGCGGGGCACGCGGCCAGCGCCGTGCTGAGTTCCGCGGCGGATTGCGGACGTTCCGCCGGGTCTTTGGCGAGGCAACGCATCACGAGCGCTTCCAGTTGCGGTTCAATCGGCCGGCCGCTGCGCTGACCCGGCGGCACCGGCGATTCGTGGAGATGCTGCCGGCACACTTCTGCAATGGTGGCGCCCTCGAAGATGTAATGCCCCGTCAACAGGAAGTAGGCGAGCACGCCGACGGAATAAAGGTCGCTGCGCGCGTCCGCGGCATCCGGATTCTCGATCGCCTCGGGCGCGATGAAGTTGGGCGTGCCCACGATGCCTTCCGTGCCGACGAACTCCGGCAGGTTCGCCTCGCTGGCGTTCGGCCCGAAATGCCGCACGAGGCCGAAGTCGAGCACCTTCACATTGTCCGGCACGCCGCCGCGGTCGGTGAGCAGCACGTTGGCAGGCTTGATGTCGCGGTGAATCAACCCGAGCACGTGCGCTTCGCCGAGCGAGCCGCAGACCTGCCGCAGGATGTGGATCACGCGCGCTTCGGGTTGCGGGCCGTAGCGCGCCACGAGGTCCGCCAGATTCAAGCCGTCGAGGTATTCCATCGCGTAGTAGAAAATCCCGTC